>DMHI01000250.1 GCA_003449515.1 Lysobacteraceae bacterium
ACATCGGCCAGATCCTCGAGACGCATCTTGGCTTCGCGGCCAAGGGCCTCGGTGAGCGCATCCAGAAGATGCTCGAGGCGCAGACCAAGGTCGCCGAGCTGCGCGAGTTCCTCGACAGGATCTACAACCACGACAAGAAGATCTCGGGTGCCACCCGCGTCGACCTGAAGCAGTTCAACGATTCGGAGCTGCTCAACCTCGCCAAGAACCTCACCGACGGCGTGCCGATGGCCACCCCGGTGTTCGACGGCGCGGCCGAGGCCGAGATCAAGCACATGCTCGAGCTCGCCTACCCGAGCGACGACGCGCACACCCAGCGGCTCGACATGAGCGACAGCAAGACCCAGGTCACGCTGTTCGATGGCCGTACCGGCGAGTCGTTCGACCGCAAGGTCACGGTGGGCTACATGCACATGCTGAAGCTCAACCACCTCGTCGACGACAAGATGCACGCGCGTTCGACCGGCCCGTACTCGCTCGTCACCCAGCAGCCGCTGGGCGGCAAGGCGCAGTTCGGCGGCCAGCGCTTCGGTGAGATGGAAGTGTGGGCGCTCGAAGCCTACGGCGCGGCGTACACGCTGCAGGAAATGCTCACCGTCAAGTCCGACGACGTGCAGGGCCGCAACCAGATGTACAAGAACGTCGTCGATGGCGACCACGAAATGGTGGCCGGCATGCCGGAGTCGTTCAACGTGCTGGTGAAGGAAATCCGTTCGCTCGGTATCAATATCGAGCTGGACGAGAAGTGATCGCGCGCGACTGACTGGAGATAAGCCATGAAAGATCTGCTCAACCTGTTCAACCAGCAGCGCCCGGTCGCCGATTTCGACTCGATCAAGATCGGCCTGGCCTCGCCTGACCTGATCCGCTCGTGGTCGTACGGCGAAGTGAAGAAGCCGGAGACCATCAACTACCGCACCTTCAAGCCCGAGCGCGACGGCCTGTTCTGCGCCGCGATCTTCGGCCCGATCAAGGACTACGAGTGCCTGTGCGGCAAGTACAAGCGCATGAAGCACCGCGGCGTGGTCTGCGAGAAGTGCGGCACGGAAGTGACGCTGGCCAAGGTGCGCCGCGAGCGCATGGGCCACATCGAGCTGGCCTCGCCGGTTGCCCACATCTGGTTCCTGAAGTCGCTGCCCTCGCGCATCGGCCTGATGCTCGATATGACCCTGCGCGACATCGAGCGCATCCTCTACTTCGAAGCCTTCGTCGTGACCGAGCCGGGCCTGACCCCGCTCGAGCGCGGCTCGCTGATGAACGAAGAGCAGATGATGCAGGCGCGCCAGGAGCACGGCGATGACTTCGAAGCCTACATGGGCGCCGAGGCCATCCACGAGCTGCTGCGCACCATCGATCTGCAGTCGGAACTGCTGCGCCTGAAAGAAGAGATCGCCAGCACCAACTCCGAGACCAAGCTCAAGCGCCTCACCAAGCGCATCAAGCTGGTCGAGGCTTTCCTCGACTCCGGCAACCGCCCGGAGTGGATGGTGATGACCGTGCTGCCGGTGCTGCCGCCCGACCTGCGCCCGCTGGTCCCGCTGGACGGTGGCCGCTTCGCGACCTCGGATCTCAATGATCTGTACCGCCGCGTCATCAACCGCAACAACCGCCTCAAGCGCCTGCTCGAGCTCAACGCGCCGGACATCATCGTGCGCAACGAGAAGCGCATGCTGCAGGAGTCGGTCGATGCGCTGATGGACAACGGCCGTCGCGGCCGCGCCATCACCGGCACCAACAAGCGCCCGCTCAAGTCGCTCGCCGACATGATCAAGGGCAAGCAGGGCCGCTTCCGCCAGAACCTGCTCGGCAAGCGCGTCGACTACTCGGGCCGTTCCGTCATCGTGGTTGGCCCGACGCTGCGCCTGCACGAGTGCGGTCTGCCGAAGAAGATGGCACTCGAGCTGTTCAAGCCCTTCATCTTCTCGAAGCTGCAGCGCCGTGGCCTCGCCACCACCATCAAGGCCTCGAAGAAGCTCGTCGAGCGCGAAGAGGCGGTGGTGTGGGACATCCTCGAAGAGGTGATCCGCGAGCATCCGGTCCTGCTGAACCGCGCGCCCACGCTGCACCGTCTCGGCATCCAGGCTTTCGAGCCGGTGCTGATCGAGGGCAAGGCGATCCAGCTGCATCCGCTGGTCTGTACCGCCTTCAACGCCGACTTCGACGGCGACCAGATGGCCGTCCACGTGCCGCTCTCGCTGGAAGCCCAGCTTGAAGCGCGTGCGCTGATGATGTCGACCAACAACATCCTGTCGCCGGCGAACGGCGAGCCGATCATCGTCCCGACGCAGGACGTGGTGCTCGGCCTGTACTACATGACCCGCGCCCTCGAGAACAAGAAGGGCGAGGGCATGGTGTTCGCCAACGTGGCGGAAGTCCGCCGCGCCTACGACAACCGCAACGTCGAGCTGCACGCCAAGGTGCACGTCCGCATCGCCGAGAAGATCGTCGGCGACGACGGCCAGATCACGCAGCGGCTCACCCGCCACGAGACCACCGTGGGCCGTGCGCTGCTGGCCGAGATCCTGCCGGAGGGCCTGCCGTTCGCCCTGGTCAACCACGAGTTGAATAAGAAGAACATCTCGCGCCTGATCAACGCCTGCTACCGCCAGCTTGGCCTGAAGCACACCGTGGTGTTCGCCGATCGCCTGATGTACACCGGCTTCTCCAACGCCACCCGTGCGGGCGTGTCGGTCGGCATCGACGACATGACGATTCCGGTCGAGAAGAAGGCGATCCTCGCCAAGGCCGAAGCCGAGGTGCTGGAGATCCAGAACCAGTACCAGTCGGGTCTCGTCACCTC
The DNA here is from genome assembly GCA_003449515.1 of Lysobacteraceae bacterium. Taxonomy (GTDB): domain Bacteria; phylum Pseudomonadota; class Gammaproteobacteria; order Xanthomonadales; family Xanthomonadaceae; genus Silanimonas. The sequence goes on from DMHI01000250.1 coordinate 2,801, forward strand.
GGGTGAGCGCTACAACAAGGTGGTCGATATCTGGTCGCGCACCAACGAGCAGATCGCCAAGGCGATGATGGACACCATCGGCACCGACAAGGTGAAGAACGCCAAGGGCGAGCTGGTCGACCAGAAGTCGATGAACTCGATCTACATCATGGCCGACTCCGGCGCCCGTGGTTCGCAGGCGCAGATCCGTCAGCTCGCCGGTATGCGCGGCCTGATGGCCAAGCCCGACGGCTCGATCATCGAGACGCCGATCACCGCGAACTTCCGCGAAGGCCTCAACGTCCTCCAGTACTTCATCTCGACCCACGGCGCCCGCAAGGGCCTCGCGGACACCGCGCTGAAGACGGCGAACTCCGGCTACCTGACCCGCCGACTCGTCGACGTGGCCCAGGACGTGGTGGTCACGGAAGTCGACTGCGGCACCACCCAGGGCATCACGATGACGCCGATCGTCGAAGGCAGTGAAGTGACCGAGGCGCTGCGTGACCGCGTGCTCGGTCGCGTCGTTGCCGAGGACGTCTACCTGCCGGGTAACGACGAGGAGCCGATCGTCACCCGCAACACCCTGCTCGACGAGAAGTGGGTCGACAAGCTCGACGCGCACAGCGTGCAGAGCATCAAGGTGCGTTCGGCGATCAACTGCGAGGCCAGCTTCGGCATCTGCGCCATGTGCTACGGCCGCGATCTGGCCCGTGGCCACCTGGTCAACATCGGCGAGGCGGTGGGCGTCATCGCCGCGCAGTCGATCGGTGAGCCGGGTACGCAGCTGACCATGCGCACCTTCCATATCGGTGGTGCCGCGTCGCGTGCGGCCGCGGTCGACAACATCACCGTCAAGACCACCGGTTCGATCAAGTTCACCCACCTCAAGACCGTCGAGCACTCGGCCGGGCATCTGGTCGCCGTGTCGCGTTCGGGTGAGCTGTCGGTGCTCGATCCGCTGGGCCGCGAGCGCGAGCGCCACAAGCTGCCCTACGGCGCGACCATCAACGGCAAGGATGGCGATGCCATCAAGGCCGGCCAGACCGTCGCCACCTGGGATCCGCACAACCACCCGATCGTGTCGGAAGTGAAGGGCTTCGTGCGCTTCATCGACTTCGTCGAAGGCGTCACCGCCATCGAGAAGACCGACGAGCTGACCGGCCTCGCCTCGATCGAGATCACCGATCCGAAGCGTCGCGGCCAGGCCGGCAAGGACCTGCGTCCGATGGTTCGCATCGTCGATGCCAAGGGCAAGGACCTCGTGATCCCGGGCACCGATCTCCCGGCGCAGTACCTGCTGCCGCCGCGCGCCGTCGTGACGGTGCAGAACGGTGCGGAGGTGGGCGTGGGTGACGTGGTCGCCAAGATCCCGCAGGAAGCCTCGAAGACCCGCGACATCACCGGCGGTCTGCCGCGCGTCGCCGACCTGTTCGAAGCCCGCAAGCCGAAGGATCCGGCGGTGTTGGCCGAGTGCTCGGGCATCGTCAGCTTCGGCAAGGACACCAAGGGCAAGCAGCGCCTCATCATCAAGGACGCGGACGGCAACGAGCACGAAGAGCTGATCCCGAAGTACCGCCAGATCGTGGTGTTCGAAGGCGAGCACGTCGAGAAGGGCGAGGAGGTCGTCGCCGGCGAGCCGAACCCGCAGGACATCCTGCGCCTGAAGGGCGTCGAGGAGCTGGCCGCGTACCTGGTGAAGGAAATCCAGGACGTCTACCGCCTGCAGGGCGTCAAGATCAACGACAAGCACATCGAGACGATCCTCCGCCAGATGCTGCGCAAGGTCGAAGTCACCGACGCCGGCGGCACGCGCTTCCTCGCTGGCGAGCAGATCGACCGCTTCCGCGTCGCCGACGAGAACGTCCGCGCCTCGGTGCGCAACGAACTGCCGGCGCGTGTCGAGCCGGTGCTGCTGGGCATCACCAAGGCCTCGCTGGCCACCGAGAGCTTCATCTCGGCGGCGTCGTTCCAGGAGACCACCCGCGTCCTCACCGAGGCGGCGGTCCGCGGCACCCGCGACACCCTGCGTGGCCTGAAGGAAAATGTCATCGTCGGCCGCCTGATCCCGGCGGGCACCGGCCTCGCGTACCACGCGAAGCGCCGCAGTGCTTCAACCGACCTGACCGACGCCGCCTTCGAGGCGCTGCGTGCGTTCTCGCCGGCGGCCGAGGCCAGCACCGAGGCCGGTTCGGACGACTGACTTGGCAAACCGCCGCCGACTCGTGTATAGTCGGCGGCTCCGTTGGTGGGCTCGGCTCACCCAGATCACGAAATGAGGTCGCACGGACGCGTGCCTCGTATTCGGGCCCCGGATGGGCAGGAAAGTCCGGTGCGCGCGCCTTCCGGGGTGCCCGCCGGGACCGCATCGGCTTCACGGGGCCGCCGCGGGCAAAGATTGCGTGTCGGCAGATCGGGCCACCCGGTCTGCCGGTGTCTTTTTTCGTCGTCGGCCAGTCGCCGGCGGCCCGGATCCAAACCCCAAGCAGCGACCCTACTGATGGCAACGATCAACCAGCTGGTCCGCAAGCCGCGCCAGCCCAATACCTACAAGAGCGCCTCGCCGGCGCTGGCCAACTGCCCGCAGCGCCGCGGCGTGTGCACCCGCGTGTACACCACCACGCCGAAGAAGCCGAACTCGGCGCTTCGCAAGGTCGCCAAGGTGCGCCTGACGAATGGCTTCGAGGTCATCTCGTACATCGGCGGCGAAGGCCACAACCTGCAGGAGCACTCGGTGGTGCTGATCCGCGGCGGTCGCGTCAAGGACCTGCCGGGCGTGCGCTACCACACGGTTCGCGGTTCGCTCGACGCCTCGGGCGTCGCCAAGCGCCGCCAGAGCCGCTCTAAGTACGGCGCGAAGCGTCCGAAGAAGTAATCATCGAGGCAGCCACACATGTCCCGTAAAGGTCAGACCCCCGTCCGCGAAGTCATCGCGGACCCCAAGCACGGCAGCGAGATGGTTGCCCGCTTCATCAACATGGTGATGAAGAGCGGCAAGAAGTCGATCGCCGAACAGATCGTCTACGGCGCGATGGACGTCATCGGCCAGAAGAACGCCGAGCCGCTGCAGCTCGTCGAGAAGGCGCTGAACAACGTCGCCCCGATGGTCGAGGTCAAGTCCCGCCGCGTCGGCGGCGCGACCTACCAGGTCCCGGTCGAGGTCCGCTCGTCGCGCCGTCTGGCGCTGGCGATGCGCTGGGTCATCGAATCGTCGCGCAAGCGTGGTGAGAATTCGATGCCGCGCAAGCTCGCTGCCGAGCTGCTCGACGCTTCGGAGAACCGCGGCGGCGCCGTCAAGAAGCGCGAAGAAACGCACCGCATGGCGGAGGCCAACAAGGCCTTCTCGCATTACCGCTGGTAAGGGAAGAGGGTTACTGACGTGGCACGTACCACACCGATCGACCGTTACCGCAACTTCGGCATCATGGCCCACATCGATGCCGGCAAGACGACGACCACCGAACGCATCCTGTTCTACACCGGCGTCAACCACAAGATCGGCGAAGTGCACGATGGTGCCGCGACGATGGACTGGATGGAGCAGGAGCAGGAGCGCGGCATCACCATCAC
>DMHI01000153.1:0-5697 GCA_003449515.1 Lysobacteraceae bacterium
GCCCATGCATCGAGCCGGTGCTCACCGCGCATCACACCGAAGCCGCGCGCCGCGCGCTGCTCGACAAAGACGCGGTGATCGCGCAGGCGCTGATCGCCGACATCGACGGCACGCGCACGCCGGCCGAGGCGCGCGCCGACCGCGAAGTCATCCGCACCGCGCTCACCGCCGGCTGGCAGACCGAAAGCGCCGCGCCGGAGAAGCCCACCGTCGCCGACGAGTCGGCGCAGGTCGGCTACTACCTGGGCGAGCCGCTGTACCGCGTGCTGCCGGTGTTCTTCGAGGCCTTCGAAGTCGCGTTCGAGGAGGCCTTCGGAACCATCCCCGAGCTGCCGCCGCTGCTGCGCTTCGCGACCTGGGTGGGCGGCGACATGGACGGCAATCCGGCCGTGGGTGCCGAGACCATCGCCACCACCCAGCATCAGCAGCGCCAGCGCGTGCTGGCGGCCTACATCGGCGACCTCGAGCACCTGAAGGCGATGCTCACGCAGTCGCGCACGCGCGTGGCCTTCAGCGCGGCGTTCGAGGCGCGGCTCGAGGAATACGCCGCGCGCTGGCCGCAGGCGCTGCAGTTCGAGGACACGCCGTATCGCGCCTTCTTGGGCCTCGTGCAGGCGCGACTGACCGCCACGCGCGAGGACCGGCTCACCGGCTACCCGGACGCGGCCACGCTCGACGCCGATCTCGCGCTGGTGGACGAAAGCCTGATGGCGCATCGCGGCGAGCACGCCGGCGTGTTCGCGCTGCGCCGCGTGCGCCGCCGCGTGGCGGCCTTCGGCTTCCATCTCGCTGCGCTCGACCTGCGCCAGCACGCCGACGTGCATCGCCAGGCTGTCGCCGAGTGGCTGGGCGAGCCGGGCTTCGTCGAGGCCGATCTGCGGGCCCGCGTCGATCGCCTGCACGACGCGCTCGACGAGCCGTTGCCCGTTGTGGAGCCGGGCTTGGCCGTGCCGGCGCGCGCGCTGCCGAAAGACGCACCGGCCGCGCTGCGGATGCGCCAGGTGTTCCGCGCGGTGATCGAAGGCCGTAGCCGCTACGGTGCCGACGCCTTCGGGCTGTACATCGTCAGCATGAGCCGCAGCGCCGCCGATGCGCTCGCCGTGCTCGCTCTTGCGCGGTGGTCCGGGCTGGTCGATGTCGCGGGGCGCGTGCCGCTCGACGTGGCGCCGCTGTTCGAGACGGTCGATGACCTGGCTTCGGCACCCGACACGCTGCGCGACCTGCTCGCCGACCCGCGCTGGCGGGCGCACCTGAAGGCGCGCGGTGATCTGCAGTGGGTGATGCTGGGCTACAGCGACAGCGCCAAGGACGGCGGCCTGATGGCGGCGCGCTGGGCGCTGCAGCGCGCGCAGGTGCGGCTGGGCGAAGTGGCCGCCGAGTTCGGGGTGAAGTTGCGCTTCTTCCACGGGCGCGGCGGCTCGGTGTCGCGCGGCGGCACGCGCACCGAGCGCGCGGTGATCGCCGGGCCGCGCGGCTCGGTCGGCGGCGTTTTGCGCCTGACGGAACAGGGCGAGGTGATCCATCGCAAGTACGGCCTGCGCGCGCTGGCGCTGCGCAACCTCGAGCAGGCGACCGCGGCGGTGCTGCGCGCCACGCTCGCGCCGCGGGCGCCGGAGCCGCGCGAGGCTGCATGGCGCGAGATCGCGGATCACCTGTCGGACGTCTCGCGCGCGGTCTACCGCGAACTCGTTTACGAGCGCGAGGACTTCGTCGACTACTTCCGCGCGGCCACGCCGATCGACGTGATCGAGCGGCTGAACATCGGCTCCAGGCCGAGCAAGCGCGGCGCCGGACTCGACGGCCTGCGCGCGATCCCGTGGGTGTTCGGCTGGAGCCAGAACCGCAGCAACCTCACCGCGTGGTACGGCGTGGGCAGTGCGCTCGCCTCGGCAGGCGCGCGCTTCGGCGACGTCGCGCTGCGCGAGATGGCGCGCGATTGGCCGTTCTTCGACACCGTGCTCGACGATCTGGAAATGATCCTCGCCAAGACCGAGATGGGCATCTTCGAGGCCTATTCCGAGCTTGCCGGCCCGCGCCACGCGTGCTGGTTCGACGATATCGCCGCCGAGTTCCGGCGCGCGGTGGAGGGTGTGGAGGCGCTGCGCGGCGCGCCGCTGCTGGCCGGCGACGCCCGGCTGGCGCGCTCGATCCGCCTGCGCAATCCCTATGTCGACCCGATCAGCCTGCTGCAGGTTGAGCTGCTGCGCGACTGGCGCTTGGCCGGGCGGCCGGACGACGCGCGCTTCCGCGCGCTGGTCGCCACGGTGAACGGTATCGCCGCGGGGGTGCAGAATACCGGCTGAGCCCCCTCCCGCCGGATCGGATGCTGAACCTGCCGCGCGCCGCCCGCTTCCGCCGCTTCGCCCTTGCGGGGGCGGCGCTGTTGCTCGGCATGGCGGGTGCGTCCCATGCGATGGCGGTGTCGGTCGAGCGCCTGCAGGGCGTGCCGTTTCTGGTGGCGCTCGACTGCGCGGTGCCCGCGCCCGCCGATGCCCAGCAGGTGCGCATCGAGGCGCCGCCCGAAGGCTGGCCGGCATGGTCGCAATCGGTGCTGGTGCTGGATGCGCCGCCGGGTCTGGTGACGATCCGCCGTGGCGACGAAGTGCGCTGCGGCCTGTCCTTCGACGCGCGCAGCACCGATGCCCGACTGCGTTCCGGCACCGGCACGCAGCTCAACCCGGCGCCGGGTTCGCGCGAGCCGATCATCGTCACCGCGCCGTCGAACCGCTGGCTCGGCTGGGCGATGACCATCCGCTACGGCGATGCCGCCGCCGTGCAGCGCGAGGACACGCTGCGCTTCGCCCTCCGCATCGGTGGCTTCGCGGTGCTGATCGCCATGGTGCTGTCGTCGCTGCTGCTGTTCGGCAACGTCCGTGATCGGGCATCGCTGGTGTTCGCTGCCACCATCGCCGCGTTCTCGCTGTGGATCGGCCTGCGCACCGGACTGGCCGCGTGGCCGCGGCCGTGGATCGACTCGCCGGACTGGGTGCACGGCGCGATCCTCACCCTGCCACCTCTGGCCATGGCCGGCATCTGCTCGGTGGCGATCACACACTCGCGGGCCGAGCGGGTGTTCCCGCACCTGCGGTGGTCGCACTGGATCGTCGGCATGCTGGCGTTGCTCGCCATACTGGGCTGGTTTCTCTGGCCGCCCGGCCGCGAGCTGGTCTATCCCGCCCTGCGCGGCTTCGCCGTCCTGATGCTGATGGTGCTGCTGCCGCTGATGGCCTATGTGCTGTACCGAGGCTACCGCGGCGCACTGGCGGTGCTGATCGGCCTGCTGCCGCCGCTGCTCTCGGTCGGCCCGATGTATGACGACTGGCTGCGCGCCTGGCGCTCCGAGGCCATGCTGTTGGCCGGGGCGTGGTTCGCGATCACGATGACCGTGGCGATGTCGCTGCGCATCGGTGCGCTGCGTCGTCAGCGCGATCAACTGCGCGCCCTTGCCGAGCGCGATGCGCTCACCGGCCTGCCGAACCGCCGCGCGCTGGCCGAGGTGCTGCCGCGCCGCATCGACGAGGCGCGTGCGCAGGGGCGTCCGCTGTCGGTGGTGTTCGCCGATCTCGATCGTTTCAAGGCGATCAACGACCAGTATGGCCATGCGGTGGGCGATGAGGTGCTGGTCGAAACCGCGCGCCGGCTTGGTGAGCATCTTCGCGGCGGCGAGATCGCGGCTCGGCACGGTGGCGAGGAGTTCGTGCTGCTGCTGCCCGGGGCCGACGGTGCCCGCGCGCTGGCGGCCGCCGAGCGCATCCGCGCGGCGATGGCGTTGACGCCGATCGAGACGTCGGCGGGTCCGCTGGCGGTCACCGCCAGCTTCGGCGTGGCCACCTTGAGCGATGGCGACACCGACGCCCACGGTGATGCCCTCGTGGCCCGCGCCGACGCCGCGATGTACCGGGCCAAGCAGGCCGGCCGCAATCGCGTCGAAGCAGCGGCGGACCGGAACCGCGCCGCCGCGGTGCGTGAGCGCCACCCACCCGGCGTGGCGCGGCGTTGACGCCGGCCGAAGGTTCCGGCCCGTATCGTTTGGCGCTGCCCCTTTCGAGATCCGTCATGCGCCTCCGTCCGATCGCCCTTGCCGCCGCCGCGCTGCTGTTGCCCTCCCTCGTCGCGGCGGAAGCCGGCAAGGCCCATGTTCACGGTGCGGGCCGCATCGATGCTGCCGTGGAGGGAGGCCGGATCGAACTCACGCTGACGGCACCGAAGCACGACCTCGTCGGCTTCGAGCGGGCACCACGCGATGCCGCTGAACAGGCGCACCTCGTCGCCGCGCGCCAGGCCGTTCTCGACCACGCCGCGCTGTGGCGTTTCAATGCGGGCGCCGGCTGCGTGGCCGAGACACCGGTGCTGCTTGAAGGCGGCACCTCCGCTGCCGGCCATGACCACGATCACGGCCATGACCACGATCACGGCCACCAGCATGCCGACTGGACCGTCCGCTACCGCTTCCAGTGCGCGTCGCCCGAGGCCTTGCGCAGCATCGATACGGCGCTGTTCACGGTGTTTCCGAGTCTGCAGACCATCGACGTGCAGCTCATCGATGGCGGCGGGGCGCGTGCGCTGCAGCTCACTTCCGCCAGCGTCCGGCTTTCCGTCACGCCGTGAGCGCGGTGCTGCGCATCGAGGGCCTGCGCTTCGCGTGGCCCGGCTCAGGCTGGGTGCTCGAAGTGCCGGCGCTGAGCCTCGACGCGGGCGAGCGGCTGTTCCTGCACGGGCCGAGCGGCACCGGCAAAAGCACCCTGCTGAACCTCGTGGCCGGCACCCTGGTGCCACAGGCCGGTCGCGTGCAGGTGGCCGGCGAGGACATGGGCGGCAAGGGCGGTGCGGCGCGTGACCGCCTGCGCGCCGACCACCTCGGCATCGTCTTCCAGCAGTTCAACCTGCTGCCTTTCCTTGGCCTCGTCGACAACGTCACCCTGCCGTGCCGCTTCTCGCGGCGGCGCCGCGAGCGCGCGTTGCAGCGGTTCGGCAGTCTCGACGCCGCCGCCCGGCACTACCTCGACGCCCTCGGCCTCGATGCCGGCGGCTTGGCGAAGCGCCGTGTGCTCGAGCTCTCGGTGGGCCAGCAGCAGCGTGTGGCGGCGGCACGCGCACTGATCGGCGGGCCCAGCCTGGTGCTCTGCGACGAGCCCACCTCGGCGCTGGATGCGCGCAACCGCGACCAGTTCGTCGACCTGCTGTTCGCCGAGTGCGCGGCCGAAGGCGCGGCCCTGCTGTTCGTCAGCCACGATCTCGCGCTCGCCGAGCGATTCCCGCGCCGTCAGGCGTTGGGCGAGCTGGCGGGCGGCGACGGCCTCGCCACGGGCGATGCCAGCGTCGCGGTGGTCGGCACCGCCGGAGCCGCCGCATGAGCGGGCTCGTCGGTCTGGCCTGGGCCAGCCTGAAGAACCGCCGGGCCACGGTGATCCTGACCGTGATGACGCTGGGCCTTTCCGTGCTGCTGCTGCTCGGCATCGAGCGCGTGCGTGACGAGGCGCGCGATGCCTTCATGCGCTCGGTGGCCGGCACCGACCTGATCGTCGGCGCGCGCTCGCACCCGGTACAACTGCTGCTGTACTCGGTGTTCCGGCTGGGCGAGCCCACCGTCAATCTGCGCTGGGACACCTACCAGAAGCTCCGTGCCCTGCCGCCGGTGGCGTGGACGGTGCCGATCAGTCTCGGCGATTCCTACCAGGGCTATCGTGTGGTGGGCAC
>DMHI01000153.1:5793-6086 GCA_003449515.1 Lysobacteraceae bacterium
GCTCGGCATCGAGCGCGTGCGTCATGAAGCGCGTGATGCCTTCCTGCGCTCGGTGGCCGGCACCGACCTGATCGTCGGCGCGCGCGCGCATCCGGTACAGCTGCTGCTCTACTCGGTGTTCCGCCTCGGCGAGCCCACCGCCAACCTGCAGTGGGACACGTACGAGAAACTGAAGGCGCTGCCCCCGGTGGCGTGGACGGTGCCGATCAGCCTCGGCGATTCGCACCGCGGCTATCGGGTGGTCGGCACCACGGCCGAGTACTTCGCGCGCATGGGCTTCGGCGAGCAGCGCG
>DMHI01000111.1 GCA_003449515.1 Lysobacteraceae bacterium
AGCGTGCGCATGCCGCGCTCGTGGTAGTTGTGCGCGCTTTGCAGCAGCGTGGTGGTCTTTCCGGCGTTCATCGCCGAGTAGTAGAAGTAGAGCTTGGCCATCTGCGCAGTGTAATGGCGGTGCGGCGACGGTCACGATGTTCGGCCGTGGCGGTGGCGTGCGGCAACGGCCTCGCGTCATGCCGGTGCCTTCCTGAGACAATCACGCCCTACTGCCCCACGCCGTCGCATCCATGTCGCTCAACACCCCGCAGCGCGAAGCCGTGCTGTACACGCAGGGCCCGCTGCTCGTGCTGGCCGGTGCCGGCTCCGGCAAGACCCGCGTCATCACCGAGAAGATCGCCCACCTCATCGCCAGCGGCCAGCGCGAGGCCCGGCACATCGCGGCCATCACCTTCACCAACAAGTCGGCGAAGGAGATGAAGGAGCGCGTGGCCAAGCGGGTGCGCGGCGACGCGGCGGAAGGGCTGACCATCAGCACCTTCCACGCGCTCGGCCTGCGCTTCCTGCAGCAGGAAGTAGGCCGCGCGGGCTTGAAGCGCGGCTTCTCGGTGTTCGATTCGGACGACCAGATGGGCATCGTCAAGGACCTGATGCCGCCGGGCACCAAGAACGACGTGCTGGAGCGTTTGCGCGGCCTCGTCTCGCGCGCGAAGAACGAGGCGCTCAGCCCCGAACAGGCGATGGAACTCGCCAAATCCGCCGTCGAGCGCGAGGCGGCGAACCTCTATGCCAAGTACCAGCAGCGTCTTGCCGCGTTCAACGCCGTGGACTTCGACGACCTGATCCGCCTGCCGGTCACATTGCTCGAAGCCGACCCCGACTTCGCCGCCGGCTGGCGCGAGCGCATCCGCTACCTGCTGGTCGACGAGTGCCAGGACACCAATGGCGCGCAGTACCGGCTGCTCAAGCAGCTCGCCGGGCCGAAGGGCAGCTTCACCTGCGTCGGCGACGACGACCAGAGCATCTACGCCTGGCGCGGCGCGCAGCCGGAGAACCTCAATCTCCTCGCCAGCGACTACCCTCAGCTCAAGATCATCAAGCTGGAGCAGAACTACCGCTGCGGCGCGCGCATCCTGCGGCTCGCCAACACGCTGATCGCCAACAACCCGCACGAGCACCTGAAAACACTCTGGAGCGACCAGCGCGAGGGCGACAAGGTGAAAGTGTGGCGCTGCGGAAACAGCGAGCACGAGGCCGATCGTGTTGCGGCGGAAATCGACTATCTCAACAAGGCGAAAGAGATTCCGTTCGGCGAGTTCGCGGTGCTGTTCCGCGGCAACCACCAGAGCCGCGCGCTGGAGAAATCGCTGCAGCTGCTGCGCATTCCGTACCACCTGACCGGCGGTACGGCCTTTCTCGAACGCACGGAAGTGAAGGACGCGCTGGCCTGGCTGCGCCTTGTGGCCAACCCCGAGGACGACGCGGCCTTCCTGCGCTCGGTGGCCTCGCCGGCCCGCGGCATCGGCGGCACGTCATTGGCGAAGCTCGCGGAGCTGGCGCAGCAGCACCACCTGTCGCTGGATGGCGCGGCGCGCCAGATGTCGATCCTCAAGACCCTGCAGCCGCGCATCGCCGCGGCGCTTGGCGAGTTCACCGGCATCGTCGATCGCCTGCGCGATGACGCGGAGAAGATGCCGGCGAAGGACCTCGTGCTGGCGTTGGCCGAGCGCAGCGGCATGCTCGAGGCCTTCCGCGCGATGAGCAAGGACAAGTCGTCCTTCGAGCGGCGCAAGGCGAATCTGGAAGAACTCGCCGACTGGTTCGATGGGCCGAAATCGAGTGTGGGCGATCTTGCCGCGCAGATGATGCTGCTCAGCCACGCCGACCGCGGTGAGCCGGGCAACGCGGTGCGGCTGATGAGCCTGCACGCCAGCAAGGGCCTCGAGTTCCGCGCGGTCTTCCTCGTCGGCCTCGAGGACGGCACGCTGCCGCACGAGGCCAGCATGGAGGAGGGCCGCCTCGACGAGGAGCGCCGCCTGCTCTACGTCGGCATCACCCGCGCCAAGGAGCACCTCGTGCTCTCGCATTCGCTGGAAACCACGCGCTGGGGCGACACGATCAGGCTGAAGCCCTCGCGCTTTCTCGACGAACTGCCGCAAAGCGACCTGCAGCGCGACGGCACCGACCCGGAGGCCGAGGCCGAGTCGAAGAAGGCACGCGGCCGCGCCCACCTCGCGGCGATGGCGGCGCTGTTCGACGCGCCGAAGTAGGCGCACGAGGCAGGCCCACGGGGACGCGCGCCAGCAGTCCGCCCATCGTCAGCGCTGGCAGCGCGGGCACCACACCGTCGCGCGCTGGCCGAGGCGCAGCGATTTCAACGCGCTGGCGCACACCCTGCAGGCCTCGCCCTCGCGGCCGTAGACGAACAGTTCCTGCTCGAAATAGCCGGGCAGCCCATCGGGGTTCAAGAAGTCGCGCAGCGTGGTGCCGCCACGCTCGATGGCGCAGCCGAGGATGCGCTTCACCGCCGCGGCGAGGCGCTGGTAGCGCTCGCGGGTGACGCGGCCCGCGGGCGTGGTGGGGCGGATACCGGCCTCGAACAGGGCCTCGGCGGCGTAGATGTTGCCGACACCAACGACCACGGCCTGATCCATCAGGAAGGGCTTCACCGCCGCCTTCCTGCCGCGCGAGGCGGCGAACAGGGTGTCGCCGGTGAATGCGTCGGACAGCGGCTCGGGGCCCAACCCGGCGAGCAGCGCGTGCGTCTCGCCCACCGGTTGCCACAGCAGGCTGCCGAAACGGCGCGGATCGGTGAAGCGCAGCAGGCGGCCGTCGTCGAGGCCGACCTCGACGTGGTCATGCACCGCCACCGGCGTATCGGCCGGCAGCACGCGCATCACCCCGCTCATCCCGAGGTGCCACACGGCGCTGCCGGCGGCGGTGCGCAGCAACAGGTATTTGGCTCGGCGCTCTACCGCCTCGATGCGCTGTCCCGGCAGGCGCACGCACACGGCCTCCGGGATCGGCCAGCGCAGGTCGGGGCGACGCAGGGTGACGGTGGTGACGCGCCGCCCCTCGAGATGCGGCGCGAGGCCGCGGCGGGTGGTCTCGACTTCGGGCAGTTCAGGCATCGACGGCGGACGCATGGACGGCCCCGCAGTGTAGGCCGTAGGCTGGCGCTCCGCTGATTTCCCGCACCCCATGAACCCGCCGCCGCCCGACCACCGCCGCCGGATCGCGAGCCCCACATGAGTGCGCGGTTCGCGCTGGCGCTGGCGCTGGCTTTCGCAGCCGGAAGCGGGACGGCCGCGCCATCCGGCGGCGGGGAAGCGGCCGCCAGAACCGATGCGCACCGGCACGATGCGCCTTCGGCGCTGGTGGCCGCCCGCGCGCGCTACGAGAACGCGCTCGCACGCGGCGACGACGCGGCGGCGCTGCGCGAGCTCGAGGCGATGATCATCGCGGAGCGCGCCTTCGCCGACGATGTGCAGCGGCAGGTGCAAGCCGAATACGCCAGCCGCGCCGAATCGGTGTGGCGCGAGCAGGCCATCGCCCTCGCGAGCGCCCACAACGCGCAGCTCGCCCTCGAGACCGAACAGTCCGAGCGCCTGGCGGCGCGGCTGCAACTGCTGCTGGCCCCCTTAGCCCTCGCCGTGCTCGCGGGCTCGATCTGGGCCTGGCGATCGCGGATGCGCCGCCAAGCGCTGCGCAAGCTGATGGAGCTGGACGGCCTCACCGGACTGCAGACCCGCGCCCACTTCACCACCTCGGCGGCCACCGCACTGGCCGCCGCGGCGCGGGAATCGAAGCCGATGACCCTGCTGCTCATCGACCTCGATCATTTCTCGCTCGTCAACGCCCAGCACGGCCATCTCACCGGCGACCGCTTGCTGGCCGCCATCGGTGCGACGCTGCGCGGTCTTGAAGGGCCGGACTACCGCTTCGGGCGGCTCGGCGGTGAAGAGTTCGCCGTGCTGCTGCCCGGTGCCGGGCTGGACGACGGCCTGGCCTTCGCCGAACGCTGCCGCGACGCCATCGCCGCCACGACGGTCGACGCCCTCGAGGGCAAGTCCCGCATCCACGTCACCGCCAGCTTCGGGGTGGTCTCGACGACGGCCGCTGGCTACCGCCTGCGCGATCTGCTCGCCAATGCCGATCAGGCGCTCTATCGGGCGAAGCACGGCGGCCGCAACAGCGTGTCGGCGGCGGTACTCGTGCCGTTCGACCCGGAGCCCTCGGCGTGAGGCGCAGCGTGATCGTCGCGATGGCCAGCGGCGTCGCCATGACGGCGCTGCACGCAGCGCCCGGCGCCGACTACGCCCGCAGCCCGGCCGAGCTGATGGCGCGTTTCGACGGCGACGGCGACGGCCGCGTGATCGAAGCCGAATACGTCGCCTACCTGTCGCTCGGCTTCCGCGCCCGCGATGTCGATGGTGATGGCGTGCTGCAAGCTGGCGAGTTGCCGCCGGACAGCCGCCCGATCACCAAGGCCGCCAACGAAGGCCGGCTGCGCCGCCAGTTCGCGCGCCAGGATGGCAATGGCGACGGCGCGCTCGATGCCGGCGAGCTGCTGGCCCCACCGCGCGGCTGAGCCGCAGTACCCACCCGAGGAGAACGCCATGATCACCCCCCGACCCGGCCACGAGCGCGGCCATGCCTCGCA
>DMHI01000087.1 GCA_003449515.1 Lysobacteraceae bacterium
GCAACTGCAACGAGCAGCGCGCTCCGGCGAGCTGGGCTTCGACGAAGGCCACGAGGCGGAGCAGAAGCGCGTCCCTTGGTACGCGCCGGTTCATGTCCTCGAGCAGGGACAGGGTCAAGGCCTGCCACGCCTCGAGGCGACGGTGCGCGGTGATGTCCATGAAGCAGGAGACCGCGCAGGGGCCCCGCCCCTCGGCATCGAACCGATCGGCATCGACGAGCAACCAGCGGCGCTTCCCGTTGGGCAGTGCGACACCCATCGTCACACCGTGCTGCGCTCGGCCGGTGCGCAAAGCCTGCGGCCCGGGATGCTGGTCGCCGGGCAGCGGCGCGCCATGCTCGTCGATGGCGCTCCAGCCGGGATCGGGCGTGTCGGGCCCGCCGATCGACCCGGCGCGCAGCCCAAGCAGGCGCTCCGCTTCGGCATTGGCGGTGATGATCCGGCCATCCGGGCCGTGGACCACGATGGCCACATGGGCCGCAGCGAGGATGCTGGACGCCGCGACCGCGGCGGTCTGCCGCATCGAGGCACCGAAGTGCTGCCTGAGCGTCTCCAGCTTCGGCAGAGCCACCGCCGCAACGTAGGGCTGCGCCGGATTCCGCTCCGCATAGCGATGGTGGTGATCTTCAGCCGGGTAGAACGTGCCCAGGGGCTCCAGGGTGGTGACGATCGCTGCGGCGAACACGCGCGCGGCGTCGAGCTCGGCGATGTAGGCGGCGGCCACGGCCTGCTGATGCGCATCGACCGGGAAGATGGCCGAGCGGTACTGCGTGCCGACATCATGGCCCTGGCGATGGCGTTGCGTCGGGTCGTGGGCGACGGTGAAGAACACCCGCAGCAGCGCGCCGAAGCCGATGCGCCGAGGTTGATAGCTGATGCGGATCGCCTCGGCATGGCCGCTGCGGCCGCTGCACACCGCGTCGTAGTTCGCGGTGGCGGCGTCGCCGCCGACGTAGCCGGGCGTCACGCCCGTGACCCCGTCGAGTGCGGCGAAGACGGCTTCGGTGCACCAGAAGCAGCCGCCTGCGAACACCGCGACGCCGATATCGTCATCGACGCTCACGCCCCTCGACGGCAACGGCACCCGCTCTGGCGCGACCTGCAGGCCTTGGCCGGGAACGGGGCAGAACCCGGCCATCTCAGCCGCCCTCCTCCACCACCGGCATCAGCGCCTCGGCGTCTTCCGGGCCAAAATCGCGCTCCCAGCCGGCCATCAGCGCCAGATACAGCAGCTTGTCGAACTCGGGCTCGAAGCGACGGATGACGAAGTCCGGGTCCGGCATCAGCTTCGCATCAGCGATGAGGCCGAAGTGCACGCGACCGTCGTAGCTGAGGATCGAGACACCAATGCCGATGCCGCCGGTCTGCGGCACCCAGAACATCATGTCCCTGATCCTGCTGCCGGCGAGGTACAGCGGGCTCTGCGGCCCGGGCACGTTGGTGGCGACAGCGGTGGCCTTGCGCGAGAACAGCTCGAGCGCGACGCGCTGCAGCGGCACCGGCGCCATGCCGAGTGCGGCCAGCAGGCCGTAGGCCATGATCGCCTGCCGCGACTTGCGCAGTTGGCGCATGCTGGCGGCCACCTTCTCGAGCCGCGCGACCGGGTTCGGCTCCCCCACCGGCAGTTCGAGGAACACCAGGCCGAAATGATTGCCGAGCTGCTTGGCGTGCTCGAGCGGGCGCAGGTTCACCGGCACCGTGCAGCGGATGTGGCGGCCGTCGAGCACTTCGCCGCGTTCGATCAGATAGCTGCGCAGCGCGCCGGCGACAGACGCGAGCAGCACGTCATTCACCGTGCAGCGGAAGGCGCGACCGACGGCTTTCACGTCAGCGAGTTGCAGCGGCTCGGCCCAGGCCACGCGCTTGCTGACGCCGAGCGGCATCTTCAGCACCGTGGCCGGGTCGTCCTCGAGCGCCAGCGCGTAGGCGAGTTCCTTGGCGAGCTCCATGCCCTCGTTGGCGAGCACGGCGGCCAGTGTCGGATCGCGGTAGAAGTCCATGCCCTTCTCGAGCACCTTCTCGCCCATCTGCACGTAGCGGTCGATGGCACCGACGCGCTGCGCGACCTTGGCGTGCTCCTCCTTCTTCAGCCAGCGCCTGGTGAGCGGTTCGGCCTTCTGCGGCTGCGCTTCCACGTCGGTCATCGACAGCAGCACCTGCACCAGGGCGATGCCGTCGGCGTAGCAGTGGTGGATGCGACAGACCAGCGCCGAGCCGCCACCGTAACGTTCGACGAGGTGGAACTGCCACAGCGGTTTGGTCTGGTCGAGCGGTGTGCTGGCCATCTGGCTGACGAAGCGCTCCAGCTCCTTCTTGCCGCCGCGGCCCGGCAGCGCCGACAGGCGCACATGCCAGTCGATGTCGAAGTCGGCGTCGTTCTCCCAGTGTGGGCCCATCGTCGACTCCACCACCTTCTGGCGGAAGCGCGGGTAGCCGAGGAAGCGGTCCTTGACGATCTTCTTCAGCCGCTCGAGCGCCAGCGGTGACTCGAACATCATCACCGAGGTGATCATCATCAGGTTGGTGCTGCGCTCCATCCGCAGCCATGCCGTGTCGACCCGCGACATCGGCTCGCGCTTGCGGCGGCGCGGCGGCGGTGCCTCCCCCGTGTCTGCGCGGACGACCCTCGGCGCGCGCCTGCCAGGCTTCGGCATGTCACCCGCAGCACCGCTGTCCTTGGCCGGGGGTTTCACTCCCCGCGTGGATGTCCGCGTCGCCATCGTCCCCTCCCCGGTTTGCGGGCAGGATGCCGCGGGCTTCAGCCCTCGGGCAAGGACTTCGGGCCGGAATACGCCGCCAGCGCCTCGGCGCGGCTGGCCTTCAGGTCGACGATGGGCCGCCGCGGGTAGCCGGGTGCGAGGCGCGCCAGCAGGTCGCCGTGGTCCCAGGGCTCGGCCAGCGCCGTGGCCGGGACTCGGGCCAGCTCGGGCACCCAACGCTGGATGTAGCCGCCCTTCGGATCGAACTTCTCGGCCTGCGCCACCGGACTGAAGATGCGGAAGTACGGCGCGGCGTCGGCGCCGGTGCCGGCCGTCCACTGCCAGCCCTGGGTGTTGTTGGGGAGGCTGGCGTCGACCAGCGTGTCCCAGAACCAGCGCGCGCCGTGCAGCCAGTGGTAGCGCAGGTTCTTGGTCAGGAAGCTCGCCACCACCATGCGCACGCGGTTGTGCATCCAGCCGGTGGCGTAGAGCTCGCGCATGCCGGCGTCGACGATCGGCACGCCGGTGCGGCCGCGCTGCCACGCCTCGAGTCGGGTTTGATCGACCGCCGCCCACGCGAACTCCTGGAAGCGCGGGTTCATGTTGTCGTCGCTGGTGTGCGGGAAATGGAACAGCAGGTGGTGGCTGAACTCGCGCCAGCCGAGCTCGGACAGGTAATGGTCGAGGTCGGGCTTGGATTTTGCCGGCACGTTCGCCGCCTCAAGCGCGCTGACGATGCGCCGCGGCGAGATCTCGCCGAAGTGCAGGTGCGGCGAGAGCTTCGAAGTGCCCGTGCGGTCCGGGAAGTTGCGCTGCTCCTTGTAGCCGTGCAGCGCGCCGTCGATGAAGGCCTCGAGCAGCTCGCCAGCGCCCGCTTCGCCCGGCTGCCAGTGCTGCCAGAA
>DMHI01000147.1 GCA_003449515.1 Lysobacteraceae bacterium
GGCGTGAAGCGCAGGATGGCCATGGGCGGCGAGGGACCCGGGGGCGTGATGGGCCGCCAGCTTCGCGCGTCATTCCGGGGCTGTCCAGCGCGTCTCCACGCCACTGGACCCCGGCGTTCACCCCTGTGGCGGCGCGTCGGCAGTCACGGTGTGAACGCCGTCACGTTCCGGTCGTGCGCGCGGCTTCAGGCGAACGTAGAGCTGTTTGCGCACGCGGGCCACCACATCGCCTTCGGCGTCGACCACCGGACCGTCGAACCAGCGCAGCACCTTGGCGCCGTCCGCGGCTGCGGTGCGCAGCTCGTCCAGCGCGGCATCGGTGAGTTGGAAGCGGCAGCGCACGGTGCCGCGGCCGGGCTTGACGAACTCGATCTCGCCGGCCTTGTCCCAGACCACGTAGTCCGGCCCGAGGGCATGCATCGCCAGGATCATCCACCAGGGGTCGGTCATCGCGAACAGCGAGCCGCCGAAGTGGGTGCCGACGTAGTTGCGGTTCCACGGCCACATACGCAGTTCAACCTCGGCCGAGCGCCAATCGGCACCGAGGCGGGTGACGTGGATGCCGGCGAGCAGGAACGGCGGCCAGAGGTTGAACAGGTGGCGGAGCAGCCGTGGCGACATGGGGAATCGGCGGGTGACGGAGGCCGCCGATCATGCCATACGTAGGCGTATGGTGTGCGTCAGAACAGCACCGAGGCCATCCTGCGGCGGAAGGTGCCGACGAGGTCGACGTCGTCGATGACGCGGAAGGCGTCGATCAGCGCCTTCTTCGGCAGGCCGTCGTCGAAGCCGCGATCACGCTTCAGCATCTCGAGGAACTGTTCGAGGCCGGCTTCGGACCGCCCTTCGACGATGCAACGCACCCCGAGCCAATGCCGTGCGCGCAGGTCGTCCGGGTTCGAGGCGATCACCTGCTCGAGCACCCCGGCGGGCGGGGCGTCCTTGAGCAGGGCGGCGAAGCCGAGACGGGCGCGCGCCTTCACCGCGCGGTCGTCGGTGGCCAGATTCGCGGGCAAGGCATCGAGCAGCGTTTCCGCCTCCTTGGCACCGCCGATGTTCAGCAGGGCGAGCACGAGGTCGAGCTTCAGCGCGGCGTCGTCGGGCGCGTCGGCCACCGCGTGGCGCAGGCGGATCGCCTCGGCTTCGGGGTCGACCGGCTCGGCCGCGGTCGCATCGGTGGCCGCATCGACGGCCGGCGTGGCGGGCGTGATGCCGTGCTGGGCGAGGAACTGCCTGAGCTGCCCCTCGGGCAGCGCGCCGGGAAACCCGTCGACGATCTGGCCGCCCTTGAGCAGCATCACGGTCGGCACCGAGCGGATCTGGAAGTAGCCGGCGAGCTGCTGCTGCCTGTCGACATCGACCTTGGCCAGCAGGAAGGCGCCGTGGTACTCGGCGGCGAGCTTCTCGAGGATCGGGGTGAGGGTCTTGCACGGGCCACACCATGTCGCCCAGAAGTCGACCAGCACCGGCACCGCCTTCGACTTCAGCAGCACCTCGGTCTCGAAGTGCTCGAGGGTCGCGTCGAAGACGTGGGGGCCGGTGGTGCCGGCTTCCGGCGCGGCGTTGGCGGCGGCGGGTTTGAAGGCGTCGAGGTGGATCACGATCGGGCTCGTTGGTTCGCCAGTGCGGATGCCGTCCGGATGGGGGCGGCCTCCGCGGTTTGCAAGCGGATCAGGGTGCGAGCGGACGGGCGATCGCCCCATCCTTCATCACGAAGGCGACCTTGCGGGTGAGGGCGATGTCCTCCAGCGGATTGCCCGGCACGGCGACGATATCGGCGCGGAAGCCCGGCGCGATCTGGCCGAGGTCGGTCGCGCCAAGCACGGTCGCGGCGTTCACCGTCGCCGTTTGCAGGGCCACGTTCGCCGCCATGCCGGCTTCCACCATGAACTCGAACTCGCGCGCGTTGTCGCCGTGCGGGCTCACCCCGGCGTCGGTGCCGAAGGCGATCGGCACGCCCATCGCATGGGCCCGGGCGAAGGTGGCCATGATCTGCCGGCCGACCGCGCGCGCCTTCGGCCGGACGATCGCCGGGAAGTAACCGTCGATCTCGGCCTTCTCGCCGACGAAGCGTCCGGCCGAGAGGGTCGGCACGTACCAGGTGCCGCGCTCCTTCATCAGCCGCATGGTGCGATCGCTCATGAAGGTGCCGTGCTCGATGGTGGCCACGCCACCTTCGATCGCGCGGCGCATGCCCTCGTCGCCGTGCGCGTGCGCGGCCACGGTGAAGCCGTAGTCCTTCGCGGTCTCGACCACCGCGCGGATCTCCTCGACGGTGAACTGCGGCGCGTCCGGGCTGCGCGCGTAGCTCAGCACGCCGCCGGTGGCGGTGATCTTGATGGTGTCGCTGCCGTCCTTGTAACGCTGGCGCACGGCCTGCCGGGCCTCGTCGACGCCATTGATGACGCCCTCGGTGGGACCGGGCGGGCCGAGCAGGCGGGCGAAGCGCGTGTTCAGGCCGTTGGTGGGGTCGGCGTGGCCGCCGGTGGTGGCGATCGACTTGCCGGCGGCGTAGATGCGCGGGCCGGGAATGGTGCCGGCATTGATCGCGTCGCGCAGGTTCGGCGCGATCTCACCGCCGAGGTCGCGCACCGTGGTGAAGCCGGCCTCCAGCGTGCGCCGCACGTACTGCGTGGCGCGCAGTGCGAAATCGACGTCGTCGAGGCGGAAGCCCTCGGAATAGCTGTCCGGGTTCGACTGCTGCCCGACGTGGACATGCAGGTCGATCCAGCCCGGCGAGCAGGTATGGCCGGAAAGGTCGATCACCGTGGCGCCCGCCACGTCCACCTTGCCGGGCTGCAGCGATTTCACCCGGCCGTTCTCGACCACCACCGTCTGCGCGCCGATCAGCCGTCCGGCCTTGGCGTCGAAAACCTCCCCGCAATGGAGGACGGTACTGGCCGCGTGGGCGGGCAGGGCGAGCAGCAGCGAAGCGGCGAGGGCGGTGCGGCGCATCAGCATGGCGGGACTCTCCGGGGTGGATCGGTGGGTGCGTCGGGCGGCAGTGGCGACAGGGTCGAGTATGCCTCCGGCAGGTCGGCGTGTGAGCGGTCGCGTGTCCGGGTCAGGTTGATGGCGCGAGGCGATCCGGGCGGCCGCTGCGCTACTCTTTACGGCTTGCCGATTCCGGGCGCTCGCCAGCGGGCCGCCCCACCGAGACCCATGCACGCCGCCACCGACCCCACGCCCACCGACACCGCCGAGACCGGCGGCTTCCAGCCCAAGGCCGTCGAGGCCGCCGCTCAAGCGTGCTGGGACCGCGCCAAGGCCTTCGAGGTCGTCGAAGACCCGTCCAAGCCCAAGTACTACGCGCTGTGCATGCTGCCGTACCCGTCGGGCGCGCTGCACATGGGCCACGTGCGCAACTACACGATCGGCGACGTGATCAGCCGCTTCAAGCGCATGCAGGGCTTCAACGTGCTGCAGCCGATGGGCTGGGACGCCTTCGGCCTGCCGGCCGAAAACGCCGCGATCAAGAACAACACCGCGCCGGCGAAGTGGACTTACGCCAACATCGACAAGATGCGGGCGCAGCTCAAATCGTTGGGCTACGCCTACGACTGGTCGCGCGAGGTCACCACCTGCACCCCCGAGTACTACCGCTGGGAGCAGCAGTTCTTCACCCGGCTGTATGCGAAGGGCCTCGTCTACCGCAAGAACAGCGTCGTGAACTGGGACCCGGTCGACCAGACCGTGCTCGCCAACGAGCAGGTGGTCGACGGCCGCGGCTGGCGCTCCGGTGCGCTGGTGGAAAAGCGCGAGATCCCGCAGTGGTTCCTGAAGATCACCGACTATGCGCAGGAGCTGCTGGACGGGCTGGACCAGCTGCCGGGCTGGCCGGAATCGGTCAAGACCATGCAGCGCAACTGGATTGGCCGCTCCGAGGGCCTCGAGATCGCCTTCGCCGTTGAAGGCGAGCGTGAGCCGATGGTGGTGTTCACCACCCGCCCCGACACGCTGATGGGCGTCACCTACGTCGCCGTGGCGGCCGAGCACCCGCTGGCGGCGAAAGCGGCGGCGATGAGCCCCGAGGTCGCGGCCTTCGTGGCCGGTTGCAAGCAGGGCGGGGTGTCCGAGGCCGAGCTGGAGACGCAGGAGAAGCGCGGCATCGCCACGGGCCTGTTCGCCATCCATCCGATCAGCGGCGAGAAGGTGCCGGTGTGGATCGCCAACTTCGTGCTGATGGGCTACGGCACCGGTGCCGTCATGGCCGTGCCCGGCCACGACGAGCGCGA
>DMHI01000146.1:0-1526 GCA_003449515.1 Lysobacteraceae bacterium
TCTCCGAGTTCCTGCGCGACGAACACATCACTGTGGTCGCCAAGGACCTTGGCGGCATCCATCCCCGCAAGATCTGCTACTTCCCGCTGACGGGCCGTGCGATGGTCAAGCTGCTGCCGCA
This sequence comes from Lysobacteraceae bacterium, assembly GCA_003449515.1. Lineage (GTDB taxonomy): Bacteria > Pseudomonadota > Gammaproteobacteria > Xanthomonadales > Xanthomonadaceae > Silanimonas. The sequence continues at coordinate 122 of DMHI01000146.1, forward strand.
CGCGCACGACGACGCCGTGGCGGCCGAGGAAGTCGCCTACAAGGAGCGCCTGCGGCAGACGCTGATCGCCGGCTCCGTGGAGCTGTTCTGATGCCCGTCAAAGTCCTGATCATCGACGATTCCGCCCTGGTGCGGCAGCTGCTCACCGAGATCCTCTCGAAGGATCCCGCGATCGAGGTCGTGGGTGCCGCGCCCGATCCGTTGATCGCCCGCGACAAGATCAAGCAGCTCAAGCCCGACGTGCTGACGCTGGATGTCGAGATGCCGCGCATGGACGGCCTGCAGTTCCTCGCCAACCTGATGCGCCTGCACCCGCTGCCGGTGGTGATGGTGTCGAGCCTCACCGAGGCCGGCGCCGACGTCACGCTGAAGGCGCTGGAACTCGGCGCGATCGACTTCGTCACCAAGCCCAGGCTCGACGTGGCGAAGGGGCTGTCGGCCTATGGCCCGATCCTCTGCGAGAAGGTGAAGATGGCGGCGAAGGCGCGGATCATCGCCATGCCCACACGGCCGGTGGAGAAGGCCGTTGCCGTGGTCTCCGCCGGACCGATCACGTTCCGCACCACCGACAAGCTGATCGCCATCGGCGCTTCCGCCGGCGGCACCGAGGCGCTGCGGGTGGTGCTAGAAATGATGCCCGCCGACGCACCCGCCACGGTGATCACCCAGCACATCCCGGCCGAGTTCAGCCGGCCGTTCGCCGAGCGCCTCAACCGGCATTCGGCGATGGTGGTGATGCAGGCCGAGGACGGTGCGCCGATCCTCGCTGGCCACGCCTACGTCGCACCCGGCGGCAAGCACCTCGAGGTGATGCGCGACGGCGCGCGCTGGCGCTGCCGCGTCACCGACACCGAGCCGGTGAACCGCCACAAGCCGTCGGTGGGCGTGATGTTCAACTCGGTGCTCAAGGCCGCAGGCACCAACGCCGTCGCGGCGCTGCTCACCGGCATGGGCGACGACGGCAGCCGCGAGCTGCTGACCCTGCGCCAGGCCGGAATCCGCACCCTGGTGCAGGACGAGGCCACCAGCGTGGTCTGGGGCATGCCGGGCACGGCCTACCGGCTCGGAGCGGCCGATGAGATGCTGCCGCTCGATCGCATCGCCGCGCGCCTGCTCGAGCTTGCCCGCACCTAAAGACCGGCGCTGCTGCGCCGATATCGCGGGGAAGCCGAAGGAAACCGCCATGACCCAGCGCCTGCTGAAACTCGTCGCCGCGCCGCTGCTGTTGTCGCTGGCCCTCGTGGTCGCGATGCTGGCGGGCGCGGGCCCGGCCATCGAATGGGTGCTGCTGCTCGCCACGTCGGCGGCCTGGGGCGCTGCGCTGGCCTGGATCGCGGCCACCGGCGGACGCAGCCGTCTTGCCTCGCGGATGATCGCCGACGAGCGCGCCCTGCTCGGCGAGCTG
>DMHI01000146.1:1922-3200 GCA_003449515.1 Lysobacteraceae bacterium
CTGATCCGCGAGGCCGTCGCCAAGCTCGGCATCAGCTTCGATTCGATGATGCGACGCTCGAAAGACCAGGCCGGTGCGGTGACGCGCATCGTCGACCGCAGCGATGGCGGTGGCGTCGACGTGCAGCGTTTCGCCCACCAGGCCGCGGCGCAGATGGGCGGTCTGGTCGAGGCGCTCGAGGACGTGAGCGGCCAGAGCGCCGCCACCGTGCAGCAGATCGATCTGATGGCCCAGCACCTCGACGGCATCTTCGCGTTGCTGGAAGACGTGAAGTCGATCGCCGACCAGACCAACCTGCTCGCGCTCAATGCCGCCATCGAAGCCGCACGCGCCGGCGAGGCGGGCCGCGGCTTCGCGGTGGTGGCCGATGAGGTGCGCAACCTGTCGGAACGCAGCACGGCGTTCAACGAGCAGATCCGCAAGCTGGCCTACAACTCCAAGGAAGCCATCCACAAGGTGCGCGAGACGGTGAGCACCATGGCCAGCCGCGACCTCGACCGCTCGCGCGGTGCCAAGGAGGACTCGGCGGCGATGCTGCGCCAGGTCGACCAGATCCAGCGCACGCTGTCCGATGGCATGCGCGAGATCCAGTTGGCCGGCTCGGCGATGGAGCAGCACGTTGGCGAAGCGGTGCGCTCGCTGCAGTTCGAGGACATCGCCACGCAGGCGCTGGGCTCGGCGCTCACCCACATGGAGCGGCTTTCGGCGATCAACCGCGAAGCCATGGGCCTCCAGGAGCTGCTCAACAAGGCCGGCGAAGGCAGCGAGGAGGAGATGCTGACCGCGCTGCGCCGGCTCTCGGCGCGCATCCGCGAGTTCCGCGGCGAGTGGGAGCGGCCACCACACAAGCCGGTGACGCAGAAGAGCATGAGCGAAGGCGAAATCGAGCTGTTCTGAGCCGCTTCGCCGCGTACCGTCGATGCCCGCCGACGCGACGCGGCGGTGCCCTCAGCCCGTCGCCAGATGCACCGCGATGCCCGGCTTGCTCCAGCGGCGCAGCAGCTCGGCGCGGAGCTTCGCGGCCTTCTCGACGTGGCGTTCCTTGACGTGGCCGAAGCCGCGGATCTGCTCCGGCACCTCGGCGATCTCGACCGCCAGCGCGTGGTTCTCGGCCGAGAGCTGCGGCAGCAGGCCGCGGATCGTCTGCAGGTACTCGTCGCGCAGGCGGCGCTCCATCTTGCGCTCCTCGGTGTGGCCGACGATGTCGAAGGCCGTGCCGCGCAGGAACTTCAGGCGCTTCAGCACCTTGAACGCGGTGAAGATCCACGGGCCGTACTC
>DMHI01000019.1 GCA_003449515.1 Lysobacteraceae bacterium
ATGCGCGCCGCCAAGCTGTGGGAGTCGAAGTTGGCGCAGTACAAGCGCGCGCTCGATCGCCATTCGCCCTCGTCGTGGGAGCGCTTCGCGCTCGCCGTCGGCGAGGTCGAACGCATGGCCAAGGGCCGCGCCCGCGGCGATGCGTGGCAGGCCCTGGAACGCCTGCTGCTGGCCATCGCGCGGCCGCGCGCCGCGCCCGTGCTGCTGGCGAAGTGAGCGGCGTGCCGCAGGCCATGGCGCTTCACCTGCTCTACGGCGGCACCTTCGACCCGATCCACTGCGGGCACCTCGCCGTCGCCCGCGTCGCACTCGAATCGACCCGCGCCGATCACCTCGATTTCGTTCCCGCCGCCGACCCGCCGCATCGCGCCGCGCCGGGCGCTGCGTTCGCGGATCGGATCGACCTGATCGCCGCGGCCCTCGCCGGTGAGCCGCCGTTGCCGCACGGCGAATGGGGCATCGACGCGCGCGAAGGCCGTCGGCCGGGCCCCAGCTTCACTGTCGACACGCTGCGCGCGTGGCGTCTGGAGCGCGCCGCGCATCGCGCCCATCCGGCGATGCCCGACGCGCTGGACGCGGCGACCGCCCGCCTGCACCCGCCGCTCGGCTTCGTGTTGGGTGCCGACGCCTTCCTCGGCCTGCCGACCTGGCGCGACTGGCGCACGCTGTTCGACCTCGCCCACCTCGTCGTCGCGCTGCGGCCGGGCAGCGACCTGGGCGCGCTGCCCGGTGCGCTCGCCGCAGTGGTCGAACGCCGCTGGACCAGCGATCCCGCCCACCTGCATGCCGCGCCGGCGGGACGGGTGTTCCGGCTCGACCTGCCGCTGCGCCCGGAGAGCGCCACCGCCGTCCGCCACGGCCTGCAAGCGCGCGGATCCGCAGGCGCGCAGAGGCAAGATCACGCCACCGCGCCTCAGGTCACCGCCGGCCTCCCGCCCGCCGTCGCCGCGCTGATCGCCGCGCGCGGCCTGTACCGCCGCCGTTGCGGAAACTGACGGCCCGCAACGCCGGCTGGTGCGCCGGCCCGGCGCTTCAGGAGGCCGGGGGTATACTCCGCGCCAGCCCACACAGGACCGCCCCGTTGTCGCATCCGCAGCACGTCATCAAGCCGCAGCCGCCGAACCCGCTGCCGGCCCCCGCCGACCTCCTGAAGCTCGCCATCGCGGCGCTGGAGGAGATCAAGGCCAAGGACCTCGTCGAGATCGACGTGCGCGGCAAGACCTCGGTCTGCGACTACATGCTGATCGCCTCGGGCACCTCCACCCGCCACGTGAAGTCGCTGGCCGATGAAGTGGTGAAGGCCTCGAAGCAGGCCGGCTACCAGCCGCTGGGTGTCGAAGGCGAGCGCGAGGCCGAATGGGTGCTGGTCGACCTTGGCGATGTCGTGGTGCACGTGATGCTGCCGCGTGTGCGCGAGTTCTACGCGCTGGAGCGCCTGTGGACGGTCGGCGACCAGCCGCCGGACGCCTGATCTGAAAGCCCGGCTGATCGCTGTTGGCGAACGCCCGCCCGGCTGGGTGGCCGAGGGCTACGCCGACTACACCAAGCGCCTGTCGCGCGAACTGCCGCTGGAACTCGTTGAAGTGACGCCCGGCCTGCGCGGCAAGGGCCGCGACCCGGCGCGCGCCATGCACGACGAAGGCGAGCGCGTGCTCGCCGCGCTGCCGAAGAACGCCTGGGTCGTCGCGCTCGACGGCCGCGGCAAGCCCTACACCTCCGAGCAGCTCGCCGAACGCCTCGCGGCGTGGCGGCAGCAGGGCCGCGATCTCGCCTTCCTGATCGGCGGTCCGGAGGGCCATGCGCCCGACGTGTGGGCGCGCGCCGACGAGCGCTGGGCCTTCGGGCCGATGACGCTGCCGCACATGCTCGTGCGCCTGCTGGTGGCCGAGCAGCTCTATCGCGCCTGTTCGATCCTCGGCAACCACCCCTACCACCGCGCCTGAGCGCCGCCTTAGCCGGCGCGGCCCGAGCGCGGCACTCCGGCGAGGCGCGGCCGGAGGTTCAGCCACTGCAACCGGCCCTCGTGCACGCGCTCGGCGATCCGTCGGCCCGGATGGCCGCTATCACCGGGGGCGTCGGCGCGCGGCCCGGCGGCGAGTCCCACCCAGGTGTCGCGGCCGTGCGCCTTGGCCTGGTAGAGCGCGGCATCGGCGAGTTCGAGCACGTCGATCCATGCGCCTTGCGCGCCGGGCACCAGCGGGTGGCGGGTCCAGCCGATCGAGAAGGTGATGTGCAGGGGATGCTCGCGGCCCAGCTCGAAGTACTGGGCGCGGCCGTCTTCGAGCAGGCGCTGCATCCGCGCTGGCACCGCCTCGTCGGCGAGCCCGCCGAGCACCAGCAGGAACTCCTCGCCACCCCAGCGGGCGAGCAGGTCGCCCTCGCGCAGCGAACGTCGCAGGAAGGCGGCGAAATCGCGCAGCACCTGGTCGCCGGCAGCATGGCCGTAGGTGTCATTGACGCGCTTGAAGTGGTCGATGTCGACCAGCGCCAGCACCAGGCCGTCGGGGTGGCGGGCGAGCATCGAGGGCATCTGCTGGAACACCGCGCGGCGGTTCGGCAGGCCGGTCAGCGCGTCGGTCTGGCTTTCCGCCGCGAGTACGGCATTGGCCTGCTCCAGCCGATCTTTGGCTTGTTGCAACTGGCGCGTGCGCTCGTCGACAAGGGCCTCGAGCTCGGCGGCGCGGCGGCGCTGGCCGAGCATCGCCAGCCAGCCCAGACCACCGGCCAGCAGGGCCACGCCGAGGACGGCGAGTGGCTTGACGGCCGGCTGCTCGCTCCAGTGCGGCACCATCACCAGCGGCAGCGCCTCGGCGGCCTCCACCGAGCGACCATAGGCATCGCGGGCGCGCACACGGAAGCGGTACTCGCCTGCGGGCAGGTTGGTGTAGAACGCGCTGCGACGCTCGCCAGCGTCGACCCAGTCGGCATCGAAGCCGTCGAGGCGGTACTCGAAGCGCAACGCGCGCGGATTGCGGAAGCTCAGTGCGGTGTAGTCGATGCGCAGATCGCGGTCGTGGTGGTCGTCGATGCGCACCGCGCCGCCTTCGCGCGGCAGGCGGCGGTCGTCGTGCCAGACCGCCTCCACATGCACGAGCGGCTCGATCGGATCGCGCCCGATCGCGTCGAGATCGAGCCGCAGCACGCCGGAGATCGAAGGCAGCCACAACTCGTCGCCGCGCAGCAGCGCGCGCGAGCGCGCCCCGCCGTTGCAGCAGCGCGCGCGCTGGCCGCTCTGGTTGCGCCCGGCCATCGAGATCACCCAGTCGGTATCCGGCCGCGTCGAGGCATCCGGCAGGCGCGGATCGGGCAGGGTGTCGACGGCGATCCGGTAGACGCCCTCGGTGGAGGTGACGAACAGCGCGCCGTCGATCAGCACCAGGTGCCAGGCGTTCAGCGTCGGCAGGGCCTCGCTGCCGAGCAGCACGGCGCGTTCGTCGGCCGCCACGGCGAGCCCGGAATCGAGTGTCGCCACCACCAGCCGGCCGTCGGGCAGCGGCAGCAGGGCGGTGATCATCCGCCCGGCCAGCGGCTGCGCCCAGGCCGGAGCCGACACCGTGTCGCCGGCCACTTCGTAGATGCCGCCTTCCGTGCCCAGCAGGGCGCGATCGCCGCCCAGTGGCAGCACCGCGCGGACGCGCGCGGCGGCACCGGCCAGGGTGCCCGCGGCCACCGCCGCGATGGGGCCGCCCGGGTGTTGCCGGAACAGCCCGGCCGAACTGCCCACCCACGCGCCTTCGTCGCTGTCGACCACGATGGCGTTGATCTGTGCGCCCTCCAGGGCTTCGGCGCCGGGCGGCACCCGCACTCCGTTGCCAACGCGCTCGCGCAGGCCGCCCCGGGTGCCGAGCCAGAGCCGGTCGCCGGGAAGCCGGGCGAGTTCGTAGACCGCGGCGTCGGGCAGGGCCTCGGGCGGCACCAGCAGGTCGAAGCGCCCGTCGCGCCAGCGCGCCAGCCCGCGGTTGGTGCCCAGCAGCACGCCGCCTCGGGCATCGGCCTCGAGCGACCACACGAAGGGCTCGTGCAGGCCATCCTGCGGCGTCAGCCGCGAAACCAGCCCATCCCAGACCCGGAACAGGCTCTCGGTGTTGCTGCCCAGCCACAGATTGCCTTCGCGGTCACTGAAACAGGCGTTGATCCACGGGTTGCGCACGAACGCCTCGTCGGAGGGTGCTTCCACACCATCGTCGGAGCGCAGCCGGAACAGCCGCGTCGCCGTGCCCGCCCACAGGCTGCCGCCACCGTCGACGCACAAGGCCTCCACCGGCTGCGTCGCCAGCAGCTCGCCGCCACCGTCGAAACGTCGTGCCGGACCTTCGCCATCAAGTCGCCAGAGACCGCGCGTGGTGGCGATCCAGAGCGTCGCCCCGCGCCGTTGCAGGGCGGTTGGTGCGGCATCATCGCCACCCTCGAGCGCGATGCTGCGGGTCTGCCCACCGGCGATCCGCAGCAATCGACCGCGCGTGCCCACCCAGAGCGTGGCGCCATCGCCGAGCAGGGCGCTGGCGTCGATCGACCCCAGCGCCGTCGGCACCAGGGCCTCGCCGGCGAGCTCGTACACCCCCTGCGGTGTGCCGAAGAGCATCCGGCCCGCGGGCCATTCGGTGATCGCCTGGACCCGCACCGGCATGCCGGCGCTGGCGAAACGCCGCACCTCATCGCGGCGCAGCCGCAGGGCGCCATCGCGGGTGGAGAACCACACATGGCCGTCGGCGCTCTGGAAGCCGCCGTCAGCCATCGCCGTCTCGAGGCCGCCGGTACGCTCGCGGTCGAAGGTCTCGAAGCGCACGCCATCGAAGCGCGCCACCGCCGACTGCGTGCCCACCCACACGTAGCCATCGCCGTCCTGGCCGAGCGCCTGCACCGCGGCCTGCGGCAGGCCGTCGGCCACCGTCCAGTTGTCGATGGCGAAATCGCCGAAGCGCCGCGATTCGCTGAGTGCCTGCGCCGGTGCGGCCGCCAGCAGGGCCGCGGACACCGCGAGCAGCAGGACGAGCAGGCGCATGGCCGGTGTGAGGCGGGCGGGGCCGCTTAGGCGACGATCGGGCATCTGTCAAGCCTACCGTGACGCGGGCGCCTTGGGCATGCCCGCCGCCGGCTATGCTTGGCCCATGCTTTTTCTCGCGTCCCGATCCCCGCGCCGGCGTGCGCTCCTCGAGCAGCTCGGCCTGGCGCCGGGGCTGCTCGATGTCGACGTTCCCGAAGTGCGCCAGCC
>DMHI01000132.1 GCA_003449515.1 Lysobacteraceae bacterium
ATTCAGGAGGCCGACATCCTCGTCGTCGCCGTCTCTCGTCCGGGCGTCGTGCCCGGCGAGTGGGTGAAGCCGGGCGCGGTGGTCATCGACGTCGGCATCAACCGGATGGACGATGGCCGCCTCGTCGGCGATGTGGGCTTCGAGGTGGCGCGCCAGCGCGCCAGCTGGATCACGCCGGTGCCCGGCGGCGTCGGGCCGATGACGGTCGCCACCCTGATGCAGAACACCATCGAGGCCGCCGATGCCGCCGACACCCCCGGTCACGGGCTTTACACCTGGGCCCGATAGGCTGTCGCGATGGCTTCGAATCCCCTGCTTCCTCCGCTCCGCCGCGCCGCCGCGGGCTCCGCCCTCGCGATGCTGGCCTTGGCCGCTACCGGCTGCGCCTCGATCGTCGGCAGCGCCACCGAGCGCCTGGCGAACAACCTCGGCAGCGCGGTGATGAACTCGGATGATCCGCTGACCGTGCGCGATGGCTTGCCGGCCTACCTGCTGCTGCTCGACGGGCTGATCGAGGGCGACCCCGACAATGTCGGCACCCTGCTGGCGGCGGCGCGGCTCAACGGTGCCTACGCCGGCAACTTCACCGGCACCGACGGCGTTCGCGGCAAGCGACTGGCGGCCAAGGCGTTGGACTACGCGAGGCGCGCCACCTGCATCGACGAGCCGGCGCTGTGCGCGGCGCTCGACGGCAATCCCGATGATTTCGCCGCCGTGCTCGAACGCGTCGGCGACCCGCGTGTCGGCCTGATGTACGGCCTTGCTGCGGCCTGGGCCGGGCACATCCAGGCCCACCGCGACGACTGGGGTGCCGTGGCCGACCTGCCGAAGGTGGAGGCGCTGCTGCTGCGCGTGGTCGACATCGATGCCGCCCACGATGGTGGCCTCGCCCTGGTCTACCTCGGCGTGCTGAATTCGCTGCGCCCGCAGGCCGTCGGCGGCAAGCCGGAGCAGGGCAGGGCGTACTTCCAGCAGGCGATCGAGGCCTCGCAGGGCCGCAATCTCTACGCCATGACGCTGAAGGCCGAGTTCTACGCGCGGCTGGTCTTCGACCGCGAGCTGCACGACCGCCTGCTGAACGAGGTGCTCGCTGCCGACCCCCGGGCACCGGGCTTCACGCTGATGAACACGCTGGCCCAACAGCGCGCGAAAACGCTGCTGGACTCCGGCAAGGACTATTTCTGAAGGCTCTCCGATGATCCGACGACTGCTGCTTTCGATCCTGCTGCTGGCCTTGTCGCCGGCGCTGCTCGCGCAGACACAGACCCTGCGCCTCGCCACCCTCGCGCCGGACGGCTCGCCGTGGATGCGCGAACTGCGCGCCGCCGCCGAGCAGGTCAAGGCCGAGACCGGCGGCCGCGTCGAGATCCGCTATTTCCCCGGCGGCGTGATGGGCAACGACCAGGCGGTGCTGCGCCGCATCCGCCAGGGCGGTCAGTTGCAGGGCGGCGTGCTCACCTCGAGCGAACTCGCGGTGGTCTACCCGGATGCGCCCGCCTACACGCTGCCCTTCCTGTTCGCCAACTGGGCGGAAATCGACCGCGTCCGGCCGAAGGTCGATCCGTTGCTGGCGCAGGGATTCGCCGAGCGCGGCTTCCACATGCTGGGTGCGTCGGGCGTGGGCTTCGCCTACCTGATGAGCACGAAGCCGATGACCGGCGTCGAGGATGTGAAGCGCGCCAAGCTCTGGGTGCCGCAGAACGACATCATCACCGACATCACCTTCCGCGAGGGCGGTGCCAGTCCGATTCCGCTGCCGATCGGCGATGTGTTCACCGCGCTGCAGACCGGCATGGTCGACATGGTGGCGAACACGCCGGCCGGCGCGGTGGCGCTGCAGTGGCATGGGCGCCTGCGCGTGCTTTACGACCTGCCACTGGCCTACGTGGTGGGCTTCATCGTGGTCGACCAGCGCGCGTGGCGGCGCATCGCGCCGGCCGACCAGGCGATCGTCGATCGCATCTTCAAGGCGACGGCGGCGCGCGTCGACCAGAGCATCCGCCGCGACGACGTGGCCGCGCTCGAGGCGATGAAGAGGCAGGGCCTCGCGGTGGTGACGCCAACGCCGGCCGATGTCGCCTACTTCCGCGCCGTGGGTGAGCGCGCCGTGGCCAAGCTGGAATCCCAGCAGAAGGTCAGCCCGGAAATCCTCGCGGCGATCCGTGCGGCCAAGGCCGCGAGCCCTTGATCGGAACCGTTCTGCCGCGCGCGCTGCGCTGGCTCCATCGCGCCGAGGATGCGCTGCTGGCGCTGGCGCTTGGCGGCCTGCTGCTGCTGGCCGTGGCGCAGATCGTGCTGCGCGTCGGCTTTGACGACGGCCTCCTGTGGGCCGAGCCGATCAGTCGCGCCGGCGTGCTGTGGTTGGCGATGCTGGGTGCGCTGGGTGCCGCCCGCCAACAGCGCCACATCGCCATCGACGCGATTCCACGCTTGCTGCCCGATGCGGCATGGCGCGTCGTGCAGGTGATCACCCAGTTCGCTGCGGCGGCGCTGTGCGCGTGGGCGGCGTGGGTGGGCTGGGGCCTGCTGCAGTCGGAGCGCGAGTTTCCGCTGCCCTTCGTCGCCGGCATCGAAAGCTGGGTGCCGATGCTGGTGCTGCCGTTCGGCTTCGGCCTGCTCGCGCTGCGCTTCATGCTGTCGGCGTTCGCGCCGCGCCCGGCTGACGAGGTGGCGGTGAAGGGCGAGGCGTCGCATGCCGAAGGGAAAGCGCCGTGAGTCTGGAACTGCAGATCGGCCTGCTGCTTCTGTTGGCCGCGCTGGGCATGCCGCTGTTCGCGGTGATCCTCGGCATCGCGCTGGTCGGGCTGCAGGCGGCGGGCTACGAGCAGGCGGCGCTGACTGAGTTCTACGGCCTCGGCGACATGCCGGGCCTGATCGCGATCCCGCTGTTCACGCTTGCCGGTTACTTGTTGAGCGAAAGCGGCGCGCCGAAGCGGCTGGTGCGGCTGTCCGATGCCCTGCTCGGCAGCCTGCCGGGCGGGCTGGCCATCGTCGCCATCGTCGCCTGCGCGTTCTTCACCGCATTCACCGGCGCCTCGGGCGTGACCATTGTCGCCATGGGCGCGCTGCTGTATCCGGCACTGAAAGCCGCCGGCTACCCGGACCGCTACAGCCTCGGCCTGGTCACCGCGGCGGGCAGCCTCGGCCTGCTGTTCGCGCCGTCGCTGCCGCTGATCCTCTACGGCTTCGTCGCCGCGCCGATCGCGACGAATCCGACGGTGAGCGTGCAGGACCTGTTCCTCGCCGGCCTGCTGCCCGGGGCGCTGATGCTCGCCGTGCTGTCGGCGCACGCGATGTGGGTGGGCCGCGCAGTGCCGTCGACCGGCAAGACCTTCGACGCCGGCGAGCTGTGGGCGGCGGTGAAGGACGCGCGCTGGGAGCTGCCGCTGCCGGTGATCGTGCTGGCCGCGATCTACCAGGGCGTGCTGGCGGTGAGCGAAGTCGCCGCGCTGACCGCCGCCTACGTGCTGATCGTCACCGTGGTGGTGCGGCGCGAGATCCGCCTGCCGCAACTTCCCGGCGTCATGGCCGAATCGATGCGGATGGTCGGCGCCATCCTGCTCATCCTCGGTGCGGCGCGCGCGCTGTCGAACTGGTTCATCGACCAGGACGTGCCGGGGAGGCTTTACGCCGTCGTCAGCACGCACATCGACAGCCCGCTGGAATTCCTGCTGGTGCTGACGCTGTTCCTGCTCGTGGTCGGCATGCTGATCGACATCTTCTCGGCCATTGTCATCCTGACCCCGCTGCTGCTGCCGCTGGCTGCGCAGTTCGGCGTTCATCCCGCCCATCTGGGCATCGTGATGCTGGCCAACCTGCAACTCGGCTACTTCACGCCGCCGGTCGGGATGAACCTGTTCATCGCGTCCTACCGCTTCAAGGTGCCGATAACGACCCTGGTCCGCGCCACGCTGCCGTTCCTCGCGCTGCTGGGCGCCTCGGTGCTGCTGATCACCTGGTGGCCGGCCCTGTCCCTGGTCCTGCTGGAGAGCGGCCAGAACGGTTAGAATGTCGCGCTTCCCAGTTCCGGAGCAGTCCATGCTGCGCATCCAGGCGGAAGCCCTGACCTTCGACGACGTTTCCCTCGTTCCCGCCCACTCGAACGTGTTGCCGCAGGACGTGAGCCTGACGACCCGGCTCACGCGCGGCATCCGGCTCAACCTGCCGATCCTCTCGGCGGCGATGGACACGGTGACGGAAGCCCGCCTCGCCATCGCGATGGCGCAGCTCGGCGGCATCGGCATCATCCACCGCAACATGACCGCGCCGCAGCAGGCCGCGCAGGTGCTGCAGGTCAAGAACTTCGAGGCCGGTGTGATCCGCGAGCCTTTCACTGTCGGCCCCGACGCGACCATCGGCGAAGTGATCCGGCTGACGCGCGCGCGCAACATCTCCGGCGTTCCGGTGGTCGACGGCGGTCGCCTCGTCGGCATCGTCACCAGCCGCGACATGCGCTTCGAGAAGCGTCTTGACGACCCGGTGCGCCACATCATGACCGGCAAGGACAAGCTGGTGACGGTGCGCGAGGGCGCGAGCGACGATGAAGTGCTGGAGCTGATGCACAAGCACCGCATCGAGAAGGTGCTGGTGGTTGACGATCAGTTCGCCCTGCGCGGCCTGATCACCGTCAAGGACATCCAGAAGGCCCGCGACAACCCCAACGCCGCGAAAGACGCCGAGGAGCAACTGCTGGTCGGCGCTGCGGTCGGTGTGGGCGGTGGCACCGAGGATCGCGTGACCCTGCTCGTCGCCGCGGGGGTCGATGTGATCGTCGTCGACTCCGCGCACGGCCATTCGCAGGGCGTGCTCGATCGCGTCGCCTGGGTGAAGAAGCACTTCCCGAGCGTGCAGGTGATCGGCGGCAACATCGTCACCGGCGACGGTGCGCTCGCCTTGCTGGACGCCGGCGCCGATGCGGTGAAGGTGGGCATCGGTCCCGGCTCGATCTGCACCACGCGCATCGTGGCGGGCGTCGGCGTGCCGCAGGTCACGGCGGTGGGCATGGTGGCCGACGCGCTGAAGGGCCGCATCCCGATCATCTCCGACGGCGGCATCCGCTATTCGGGCGACATCGCCAAGGCGCTGGTCGCGGGCGCGTCCTCGATCATGATCGGCGGCCTGTTCGCCGGCACCGAGGAAGCGCCGGGCGAGATCGAGCTGTTCCAGGGTCGCAGCTACAAGAGCTACCGCGGCATGGGCTCGCTGGGTGCGATGGAGCTGGGCAGCAAGGACCGCTACTTCCAGGACGCCTCCGACGCCGACAAGCTGGTGCCGGAAGGCATCGAGGGCCGCGTGCCGTATCGCGGCCTGCTGCGCAACATCGTCCATCAGCTCGCCGGCGGCATCCGCGCCTCGATGGGTTACGTGGGCTGCGCGAACATCGACGAGATGCGCACCCGGCCGAGCTTCGTCCGCGTGACCAATGCCGGCACCCGCGAAGCGCACGTGCACGACGTGCAGATCACCAAGGAACCGCCGAACTACCGGCAGTAAGCGATGACCGACATCCACAGCGACAAGATCCTGATCCTCGACTTCGGCGCGCAGT
>DMHI01000191.1 GCA_003449515.1 Lysobacteraceae bacterium
CGTGGCCAAGATCATCAAGTAAACTCAGGCCGAACCGCGCCGTCCCGGCGCAGTTCCGCACGGGATGGCGGGCCGCACCACGGTCCGCCATCGCCGTTTGAGGTCAGCAGCTTCAAGTCAGACGGTTCAACAACGTACGCCAGTAGCTCAATTGGCAGAGCAGCGGTCTCCAAAACCGCAGGTTGGGGGTTCGAGTCCCTCCTGGCGTGCCATCAACAAGGTCGACGTTCCCCGGGGGCGTGGCCGGGACAGGCATGAACACCAAGGTCGAGTCGACGGATTCCGCGGTCAGCCCGCTGGATATCGCCAAGTACGCCGCCGCGCTGCTGCTGATCGCCGCAGGCATCGCCGGCTGGTACCTGCTGGCCTGGCCGACGCCGGTGCGGGTGCTGGTTGTCATCCTGTCGGTCATCGCCGCTGGCGCCGTGGCCGCGTTCACCGCCAAGGGCCGCGAGGCACGCGAGTTCGCTTCCGAATCGATGTTCGAGCTGCGCAAGGTGGTGTGGCCGACGACCGACGAAACCACGCGCACGACGATCATCATCCTGATCGTCGTGGTGATCGTCAGCCTGATCCTCGCGGGCTTCGACTGGGTGATTTCGCTGGGCGTGCGCGCGCTGCTCGGCCAGGGAGATGCGGCATGAGCAAGCGCTGGTATGTGGTGCACGCCTACTCGGGATTCGAGAACCAGGTGGCCAAGGCCCTCGAGACGCGCATCACGCGCTTCGAGATGCAGGACAAGTTCGGGCAGGTGCTGGTTCCGGCCGAAGAGGTCGTCGAGATGCGCGCCGGCCAGAAGCGCAAGTCGGAGCGGAAGTTCTTTCCCGGCTATGTGCTGGTGCAGATCGAGACCACCGATGACGCCGGTATCCCGCGCATCGACAACGAGAGCTGGCACCTGATCAAGGAAACGCCGAAGGTGATGGGCTTCATCGGCGGCACCGCCGAGCGCCCGCTCCCGATCAAGGACAGCGAAGCCGATGCCATCCTCGCCCGCGTGCAGGAAGGCGTCGACAAGCCGAAGCCGAAGGTGCTGTTCGCGCCGGGCGAGATGGTCCGCGTGGTTGATGGCCCGTTCAACGACTTCAACGGCACCGTCGAAGAGGTCAACTACGAGCGCAGCCGCCTGCGCGTCGCGGTGATGATCTTCGGCCGTTCGACCCCGGTCGAGCTCGAGTTCGGCCAGGTCGAGAAGGCCTGAGCCAGCGCCGGGCTCCGGCCCGCTGCGGCCGGGCGTCGTTTCCGCATTCAGGAAAGTTCCGCCGCCGTCAGGTAAGCTTGCGGGCTTCCCTTCGGGGCAGCGTGAAGCCGGGGCACGTCAACCCTCCCTTGGCACCGATGGGGAGGCCGCGCGATCGCGGCCGCATGCACCCGGAGAACCCTCATGGCAAAGAAAGTTGTCGGTTACATCAAGCTGCAGGTGAAGGCCGGTCAGGCCAACCCCTCGCCGCCGGTGGGCCCTGCGCTGGGTCAGCGCGGCCTGAACATCATGGAGTTCTGCAAGGCGTTCAACGCCGCGACCTCCAAGCTCGAGCCGGGTCTGCCGACGCCGGTCATCATCACGGCCTACTCGGACCGTACCTTCACCTTCATCACCAAGTCGACCCCGGCCTCGGTGCTGCTGAAGAAGGCCGCGGGCATCGCTTCGGGCTCGAAGCGTCCGAACACCGACAAGGTGGGCAAGGTCACGCGCGCGCAGCTCGAAGGCATCGTCAAGCAGAAGGAAGCCGATCTGACGGCAGCCTCGCTCGATGCCGCGGTGCGCACGATCGCGGGCTCCGCCCGTTCGATGGGTCTGGTGGTGGAGGGCTAAGCCATGGCGAAGATTTCGAAGCGTTACAAGGCCCTGTCGACCCTCGTCGTCCCGGGCAAGACCTACGCGCTGAACGACGCGCTGGACATCATCACCAAGAACTCGAAGACCAAGTTCGTCGAGTCGGTCGACGTCGCCGTGCGTCTCGGCGTCGATGCCAAGAAGTCGGACCAGCAGGTGCGCGGCTCGACCGTGCTGCCCGCCGGCACCGGCAAGACCGTCCGCGTCGCGGTGTTCTGCCCCCCGGGTGCCAAGGCTGACGAAGCCCTGGCCGCCGGCGCGGAAGCCGTGGGCATGGACGACCTCGCCGACAAGATGCTGGCCGGCGACCTGAACTATGGCGTCGTCATCGCCACGCCCGACGCGATGCGCGTCGTCGGCAAGCTGGGCCAGGTGCTCGGCCCACGCGGCCTGATGCCGAACCCGAAGGTCGGCACCGTCTCGGCCAATCCGGCCGAGGCAGTGAAGAACGCCAAGTCGGGTCAGGTCCGTTACCGCACCGACAAGGCCGGCATCATCCACTGCACCATCGGCAAGGCCAACTTCTCGGCCGACGCGCTGTCGCAGAACCTGCACGCGCTGCTCGCCGACCTGGTCAAGGCCAAGCCGTCCTCGGCGAAGGGCCAGTACCTGCAGAAGATCTCGCTGAGCTCGACCATGGGCATCGGCGTCACGGTCGACCAGGCCAGCCTGTCGCTCGCCAAGTAACGAAATTTAGAAGGCGCCCGCATCCCGCGGGGGCCATCTAAGACCGCAGGTGCGGTCAGCGCGGATCGACGTCGGGCAGGGATGCACGAAAGGCAGGGAATCGCCGTCGACCCAAGCGGGCCCGCTTAAATGAGGCCGCAAGGCCCGTCCTGCGCAGATGGTGCACCTTCTTCAGGATTTCTCTGGAGAGGCCACCACGGACGCGTCCCGCGTCCCGGCGTGCACGGATGCCGCCGCCCAAGGTGCCACCGCCTGCTGGAGCAGGCAGTGGAATGAAGTTAGGAGGAGTGCAATGGCTCTCAATCTGTCCCAGAAGCATGAAGTCGTCGCGGAAGTGGCGGCGATCGCTGCCACGGCCCACTCCCTGGTCGCTGCCGAGTACGCGGGCGTCACCGTCTCCCAGATGACGGCGATGCGCAAGAAGGCTCGCGAGACCGGTGTGTATCTGAAGGTGGTCAAGAACACGTTGGCCTCGCGCGCTGTCGCAGGCACCGAGTTCGAGTGCACCCAGGATGCCCTCACCGGCCCGCTGCTTTACGCGTTCTCGACCGAGGAGCCCGGCTCCGCCGGTCGCCTGATCAAGGAGTTCGCCAAGGGCAACGACAAGCTGAAGGCGAAGGTCGTTTCGATCGGTGGCAAGGCCTATCCGGGCGCCCACCTCGAAGTCCTCGCCTCGCTGCCGACCCGCGACCAGGCGCTTTCCATGTTCCTCAGCACGCTCGTCGAGCCGGCCACCCG
>DMHI01000018.1 GCA_003449515.1 Lysobacteraceae bacterium
GCCGAGGACTACATCCGCCGCCGCGCCATCCGGCATCTGGAAAAGGGCCGTATCGCGATCTTCGCCGCCGGCACCGGCAATCCGTTTTTCACCACCGACTCGGCCGCCGCGCTGCGCGCGATCGAAGTCGGTGCCGAGCTGCTGCTGAAGGCGACGAAGGTGGACGGCATCTACGAGGCCGACCCGAAGAAGGTGCCGGAAGCCCGGCGCTACGAGCAGCTCGGCTACGGCGAGGTCATCGCCCGCAACCTGCAGGTGATGGACACCGCCGCCTTCGCGCTGTGCCGTGACCACAACCTGCCGATCCGCATCTACGACATGATGCAGCCCGGCGCGCTGATGCGGATCCTGAGGGGCGAACCGCTCGGCACCCTGGTCCACGGCGCCTGAGCCGTCGTCCGCCGCGGGTGGCCGCCGCCGCCGATCTATACTTGCCGGCCGGGCCACCGCGCCGCACCGACTCCAGAGACGCGCCATGATCAACGACATCAAGAAGGACGCCCAGACCCGCATGCAGAAGTGCGTGGAGGTGCTGAAGACCGACCTCACGAAACTGCGCACGGGCCGCGCCACCACGGCGATCGTCGATCACCTCCAGGTCAACTACTACGGCTCGAACGTGCCACTGTCGCAGGTGGCCAGCGTCGCCGTCGCCGACGCCCGCTCGCTCACCATCACGCCGTGGGAAAAGCCCATGGTCGCCGCCGTCGAGAAGGCCATCCTCGCCTCCGATCTCGGCCTGACGCCGAACACCGCCGGCACGGTCATCCGCATCAACCTGCCGCCGCTCACCGAGGAACGCCGCAAGGACCTCTCGAAGCACGTTGCGCACGAAGGCGAGAACACCAAGGTCGCCATCCGCAACGTGCGCCGCGACGCCATCACCCACGTCAAGGAGCTGTTCAAGGAGAAGAAGATCTCCGAGGACGAGCAGCGCAAGGCCGAGGACGACATCCAGAAGCTCACCGACACCTGGGTGAAAAGCGTCGATGACGTGGTGAAGGCGAAAGAGCAGGAACTGCTGGCCCTCTGAGCGCCGGCCGCATGTCGCATCCCACCGCGTTGCCCCGGCACCTCGCCGTCATCATGGACGGCAACGGTCGCTGGGCGAAGCAGCGGCACCGTCCCCGCGTCATCGGCCATCGCGCCGGCGCGCGTGCGGTGCGCACCATCGTCGAGTACTGCCTGAAGCGCGGCATACCCGCGCTGACGCTGTTCGCGTTCTCGTCGGAGAACTGGAACCGCCCGGAAGACGAGGTTGGCGCCTTGATGCGCCTGTTCCTGCGCATGCTCGAATCGGAAGTCGAGGAGTTGACCCGGCAGCAGGTCCACCTGCGCTTCATCGGCGACCGCTCGCGCTTTCCCGAAGCGATCCGCGCCCGCATGGCCGCTGCCGAGGCGATCCACCTGCCATCGCCGAAGCTCACGCTGACGCTGGCCGCCGGCTATGGCGGCCGCGCCGACATCGCCAGCGCGGCGCGCCGGCTGGCCGAGCGCGTGCAGGCCGGCACGCTGCGCCCGGAGCAGATCGACGAAGCCGCCCTGGGCGAAACGATGAGCCTCGCCGACCTGCCGCCGCCCGATCTGTTCATCCGCACCGGCGGCGAGCAGCGCATCAGCAACTTCCTGCTGTGGCATCTGGCGTATACCGAGCTGTGGTTCACCGACGTGCTCTGGCCTGATCTCGACGATGCCGTGCTCGAGGCCGCCCTCGCCGATTTCGCTGGCCGCGAACGTCGCTTCGGACTCACCTCCGAGCAGGTCAACGACGCCGCCCTGGAGGCCCGATGAGCCGCATCCGCATCATCAGCGGGCTCGCCCTCGCGCCTGCTGCCGTCGCCGCCGTGCTGCTGCTGCCCACGCCGTGGCTGGCGCTGCTGGCAGCCGTTCTCGTGCTGGCCGGGCTGTGGGAGTGGACGCGCCTGACCGGCATCGCCGAGCCGGTACCGCGTCTGGGCTATGTCAGCGCCAATGCGCTGATGATGTCGGCCATCGCCTGGGCCGCCGGGCCGAACCTGTTCGCCTTCAAGGCAGCGACGCTGCTCGGCGCGGTGTGGTGGCTGTTCGCGCTGCTGTGGCTGTGGCGCTTCGAGTTCGGCCAAGCCGATCGCGGCCGCTACCGCATGCTGAAGCTTCTGGCCGGCAGCCTTGCCGCGGTACCGGCCTGGTCCGCGCTGGTCTGGTTGCACCAGTTGCCCGATCACGGGCCGCGCTGGGCATTGTTCGCGGTGATGCTGGTCTGGGCTGCCGACACCGGCGCCTACTTCGTCGGTTCGCAGCTGGGCAAGAACAAGCTGGCGCCGAAGATCAGCCCGAACAAGAGCTGGGAGGGCTTCTGGGGCGGCCTCGCCGGTGCCTCACTGGTGGCGGTCATCGGCGTGATCCCGCTGGGCCTCGGCTGGAGCGACCTGCCGGCGCTGGTGCTGCTCACACTGGTCGCGGCGATGATGTCGGTGGCGGGCGATCTGTTCGAAAGCCTGCTCAAGCGCCATTCCGGCCACAAGGATTCCGGGCGCATCATCCCCGGCCACGGCGGCATGCTCGATCGTCTCGACAGCATCCTCGCCGCGCTGCCCGTGTTCGTGGTGGGCAAGCTGTGGCTGGGCCTCTGAAACGCATCGCGCTGTTCGGCGCAACCGGCTCGATCGGCGCGTCGACGCTCGATGTGGTTGCGCGGCACCCCGACCGCTTCGTCGTCGATGCGCTGACGGCGCATTCGAAAGTGGACGATCTGGTGGCCCTGTGCGCACGCTTCCGTCCGCGCGTGGCCGCCGTGGCCGATGCGGCGCACTACGCCGCGCTACGCGATGCGCTGGCCGCCGCCGACCTGCCGACGCAGGCGATGGCGGGCCACGAGGCGCTGGCCGAGATTGCCGCCGATGCGCACAACGACACCGTGGTCGCCGCCATTGTCGGTGCCGCCGGCGTGGCCTCGACGCTGGCGGCCGCCAGTGCCGGCAAGCGCCTGCTGCTGGCCAACAAGGAGTCGGTGGTGCTGGCCGGCGAACTGCTGATGGCCGCAGTCGCTGCGGGCGCTGCCACGCTGGTGCCGATCGACAGCGAGCACAACGCGATCTTCCAGTGCCTGCCGCATCGTGGCGGCAATGCCGACGCCCGCGATGCCAGCGTGCGTCGCATCGTGCTCACCGCCTCGGGCGGGCCGTTCCGGGGCTGGTCGCGCGAGCGGCTGGCGGGCGTCACGCCCGAGCAGGCCTGCGCGCACCCGAACTGGTCGATGGGCCGCAAGATCTCGGTCGATTCGGCCTCGCTGATGAACAAGGGCCTCGAGGTCATCGAGGCGCATCACCTGTTCGGCGTCGGCACCGAGCGTATCGAGGTGGTGGTCCATCCGCAGTCGACGATCCACTCGCTGGTCGAGTATGTCGACGGATCGATGCTGGCCCAGCTTGGCCAGCCCGACATGCGCACCACGCTCGCCGTGGGCCTCGGCTGGCCCGAGCGCATCGAGGCCGGCGTGGCCCCGCTCGACCTGGTGGCGATCGGCCGTCTCGACTTCGAGACCCCCGACAGCGCCGCCTTCCCCGCCCTCGGCCTCGCCTTCGAGGCCCTGCGCGCCGGCGGCAGCACCCCGGCGGTGCTGAATGCCGCCAATGAAATCGCGGTTTCAGCCTTTCTTCAGCGCCGGCTCGCTTTCCTTGGCATCCCTGCGCTGATCGAACGCACGATGGAACGCCTGCCCCACCTGCCCAGCGCAAGCCTCGCCGACCGCCTCGCGGCCGATGCCGAAGCGCGCCGTGTGGCCGCGTCGCTGCTGGCCACGATGGCGGACGCGACGGTGCGCCCGGCATGAGCGAGGTGCTGGCTTCGGTGTTCTGGCTGATCGTCGCCCTTGGCGTGCTGATCACCTTCCACGAGTTCGGCCACTACTGGGTGGCACGGCGCTGCGGGGTCAGGGTTCTGCGCTTCTCGGTGGGCTTCGGCCGGGCGATCTGGTCGCGGGTCGATCGCCACGGCGTGGAATGGCGCATCGGCCTGATCCCGCTGGGCGGCTACGTGAGCATGCTCGACGAGCGCGAGGCCGGGGTGCCCGAGGCCGATCGCGCCCGCGCCTTCAACCGCAAGCCGGTTGGCCAGCGCATCGCCATCGTCGCGGCCGGCCCGCTGGCCAATCTGCTGCTGGCGGTGGGCCTGCTCTACCTCATGTTCGTGCTCGGCAAGCCCGACTTCACGCCGGCGCTCGCGGCACCGCAGGGCCTGGCGGCCGAAGCCGGGTTCCGCGAGGGCGACCGCGTGCTGGCCGTCGACGGCCGCGACACGCCGACGTGGACGGAAGCGCAGAACGCCCTGCTGGCCCCGATGATCGACCGCCGGGCGATCACCGTGGCGGTGCAGGATGCCGATGGCCGCCTGCTCGAACGCACGCTGCCGCTCGAGCGCCTCGATCCGACGCTCGACGAGGTCGAGGCCTACCGGGCCGTCGGCTGGCAGTTGCGGCCACCCCCGGTCGCGGCGGTCGTCGGCGAACTGCAATCGGGCAGCCCCGCCGCCGCCGTTCTGCGCGTGGGCGATCGCATCGTCGCCATCGACGACCGTCCGGTGGCCGATTTCGCGGCGCTGCAGGCCGCACTCGCATCGCTTCCCGGCGGCGACCGCCCGCCGGCCCTGCGCCTCGGGGTCGAGCGCGGGCTTGAGCGCCTCGACCTCGTGCTGACGCCGGCCCGCGCCGAGGGCCCGGACGGCCAGACCGTCTGGCGGCTCGGCATCAGCCCGCCCGACCGCCGCGACGCGCTGCTCCGGCATGGCCCGCTCGAGGCCCTGCCCGCCGCGCTGGCCGCCAGCGGGCAACTCGCCGCCGACACCGCCGGCATGCTCTGGCGCATGGTCACGGGTGCCGCCTCGCTGCAGAACCTCTCGGGACCGATCACCATCGCCCAGGTCGCCAACACCACCGCCTCGCGCGGCGCGGCGTGGTTCCTGTATTTCCTCGCCATGCTCTCGGTGAGCATCGCCCTGCTGAACCTGCTCCCGATCCCTGTCTTGGACGGGGGGCACCTGCTGGTTTACCTTATCGAGCTGGTCCAAGGGCGGCCGCTGAGCGACCGTGTGCTCGTGGCCGGGCAGTACCTTGGCCTCGTGCTGCTCGCGTCGCTGATGGGCCTGGCGCTCTTCAACGACGTGCTGAGGCTCGTTCCCTGACCGTCACCCCGCGGGCCCGCCGGGCCTGCCGCTTCTGGACGTTTCCATGACGCATCGCCCCACCCGCCGCCTGCTCGCCCTCGCCCTCGCCGCCGCGCTGTCGGGCACGACGCTGGCCCAGAACATCGGCGCCTTCCGCGTCCAGGACATCCGGGTCGACGGCCTGCAGCGCATCTCCACCGGCACCGTGTTCTCGTACCTGCCGGTCGAGCGTGGCGAGACACTCGATCAGGACCGCGCCGGCGAGTCGATCCGTGCACTGTTCCGCACCGGATTCTTCAGCGATGTGTCGCTGGCCCGCGAGGGCGACATCCTGGTGATCAAGGTGGTCGAGCGCCCGGCGATCAACGCCATCACGCTCTCCGGCAACCGCGACATCAAGACCGAGGAACTGCTCAAGGGCCTGCGCGGCATTGGCCTCGCCGAGGGCGAGACCTACAACCCGCTGAACGTCGATCGCGTCACCCAGGAGCTGATCCGCCAGTACAACAACCGCGGCAAGTATTCGGTCACGATCACGCCCACCGTCACCAACCTGCCGTTGAACCGCGTCGATGTGGCCATCGCCATCGACGAGGGCAAGGCCGCGCGCATCCGCGACATCAACATCGTCGGCAACCGGGCCTTCAGCGAGACCGAACTGCGCGAGGGCTGGGAATCGAACACCAGCAACTGGCTGTCGTGGTACCGCCGCGATGACCAGTACTCGCGCGAGAAGCTCTCGGGCGACCTCGAGAAGCTCACCAACTTCTACCTCGATCGCGGCTACGTCGACTTCAATGTCGAATCCACCCAGGTCGCGATCAGCCCCGACCGGCGCGACATGACGATCGGCGCCAGCGTGTCGGAGGGCGAGGTGTATTCGATCTCCTCGGTGCAGGTCAGCGGCGACACCGTGCTGCCGGTCGAAGAGGTCGAGGCCATGCTGTTCGTGCGCGAAGGCCAGACCTTCTCGCGCCAGCTGCTCGAGCTGACCTCCGACGGCATCACCGCCGTGCTCGGCAACATCGGCTACGCCTTCGCCGAGGTCAACCCGGTACCGGAGATCGACCGCGAGAAGAACGAGGTGGCGATCAACTTCGTGGTCAACCCCGGCCCGCGCGTGCAGGTGCGCCGCATCATCTTCAAGGGCAACGACACCACCGCCGACGAGGTGCTGCGCCGTGAGTTCCGCCAGTTCGAGGGCACCTGGTACTCGCAGGCGGCGATCGACCGCTCGAAGATCCGCCTGCAGCGACTCGGGCATTTCGACGAGGTCGAGATCGAGACGCCGGCGGTCGCCGGCGAGCCCGACAAGGTCGACGTGGTGGTGAGCGTCAAGGAGCGCCAGTTCGGCCAGTTCCAGTTCGGACTCGGCTTCAGCCAGGTGTTCGGCCTGACCGTGCAGTTGTCGCTCTCGCAGAACAACTTCCTCGGCTCCGGCAACCGCGTCTCCATGTCGGTGCAGAGGAACAGCTTCAGTCGCGGAATGAGTTTCTCGTTCCTCGACCCGTACTTCACCGATGACGGCATTTCGGTGGGCTACAACCTGTCGTACAGCGAGAACGACTTCAGCGACTTCAACATCGCCAACTTCTCCACCGACAACGTCGCTGCCGAAGCGGTGTTCGGCCTGCCGCTGTCGGAAACCGACAGCATCAGCGCCTCGCTCGGCATCGACCGCATCGATCTCAACACGGTCGATGGCCAGACGCCGCCGGAGCTGATCGGTTATCTGGTGCAGGCCTTGGGCGATCGCGCGCGCTTCGCCGGCGCACCCGGCGACACGCCCGACCCGTTCCCCTGCCTCGACCTCGACAACGATCCGGCGACACCGGACTGCATCGTGCAGCAGGTGGCCTTCAGCCGCTTGTGGACGGTGAACGCATGGCGCGGCCAGATCGGCTGGGCGCGCGACACCCGCAACGACTTCTTCGCGCCCACCGCCGGCATGTTCAACCGCGTGGGTGCCGAGATCGCCCTGC
This sequence comes from Lysobacteraceae bacterium, assembly GCA_003449515.1. GTDB lineage: Bacteria > Pseudomonadota > Gammaproteobacteria > Xanthomonadales > Xanthomonadaceae > Silanimonas. The sequence goes on from DMHI01000018.1 coordinate 7,122, forward strand.
CCGGCTCCGACCTCGAGTACTTCAAGATCTCCTACGACTTCTCGAAGTTCTGGCCGATCACCCGGGCGCTGGTGGTGGAAACGCGCGCCTCGCTGGGCTACGGCGACAGCTACGGCGCCACCGGCGATGCCGGCCTGCCCTTCTTCGAGAACTTCTATGCCGGCGGCCCGGGCTCGCTGCGCGGCTTCGAACAGAACACCCTCGGACCGATTTCCTCGCTGGATTTCGGCAACACCGATTTCCGCCAGTCGCTGGGCGGCGCGTTCAAGGCCATCGGCTCGGTGGAAGCCTACTTCCCCACCCTGCTCGACGCCCGCGGTACGCGTATTTCGGCCTTCATGGACTTCGGCAATGTCTGGCGCGATGTACGCGAGTTCGGCTCGGGCGACCTGCGCGTCTCGACCGGCCTGGCGCTGCAGTGGCAGTCGCCGATGGGGCCGATTTCGATCTCCTGGGCGGCACCGCTGCGCTCGGAGGAGCGTGACCGCATCGAGCGCCTGCAGTTCACCTTCGGCGGACAGTTCTGAGGACTGATGCAAGCGAGCACGGCGACCTTCCGGCTTTCCGAACTCGCCGAACGCCTCGGCCTTGAGCGGCGCGGCGACGATGTGGAGATCGTCGCGGTCGCGCCCCTGCAGGCGGATGCGCCGCCCGCCGGCGCGCTGGCCTTCCTCGCCAATCCGGCCTACCGCAAGCACCTTGCCGCCACCCGCGTGGCGGCGGTGGTGCTGCACCCGGCAGAGGCCGAGCACTGCCCGGTGCCGGCCCTGCTGAGCGCGAACCCCTACGCCAGCTACGCGCGCATCGCCACGCTGTTCGAGCGGCTGCCGATGCGCCCGCCGGGCGTGCATGCGAGCGCGGTGGTCGATCCGTCGGCGAGCGTGGATGTCACCGCCCACGTCGGTGCCTTCGTCTCGATCGGCGCTCGCTGCGTCGTCGGACCACGTGCGGTGATCGGTGCGGGCTGCGTGATCGGCGAGGATTGCGTCATCGGCGCCGACAGCGAACTGGTCGCCCGCGTCACCCTCGTGCGCCGCGTGCGGCTCGGCCAGCGCGTGCGCCTCCATCCGGGTGCGGTGCTCGGTGCCGACGGCTTCGGCCTCGCGGTCGATGCCGGGCGCTGGCTCAATGTGCCGCAGCTCGGCGGCGTGGTGGTGGGCGACGACTGCGAAATCGGCGCCAACACCACCATCGACCGCGGCGCGATCGACGACACGGTGCTTGAAGAGGACGTGCGCCTCGACAACCAGATCCAGATCGGCCACAACGTGCGCATCGGCGCGCACACCGCCATCGCCGGCTGCGCCGCGGTGGCCGGCTCGACCCGCATCGGCCGCTGGTGCCTGATTGCTGGCGGCGCCGGGCTGGTGGGCCACATCGAGATCGCCGACAAGGTGACGGTGGGCGCGATGAGCCTCGTCACCCACTCGCTGACCGGGCCGGGGGAGTACGCTTCCGGTACGCCGCTGCAGCCCAAACGCGACTGGCGCAAGAACGCCGCCCGTTTCGGCCAGCTCGATCGCCTCGCCAGAATCCTGCTCAAGAAGACCGATTCCAGCCCATGACCCTGCCCCCCTTCCCGCTCGACGTGCGCTGCATCGAGCAGTTGCTGCCGCACCGCTACCCCTTCCTGCTGATCGACCGCGTGCTTTCGGTGGTGCCGAAGCAGAAAATCGTGGCGTTGAAGAACGTCACCGCCAACGAGCCGCACTTCACCGGGCACTTCCCGGGCAACCCGGTGATGCCGGGCGTGCTGGTGATCGAGGCGATGGCGCAGGCCGGCGGCCTGCTGACGATGCTCTCAGACGGGAAGTCCTGCGCCGAGAACAGCGGTCCGAGCCAGTTCTACCTCGTCAAGGTGGACAACGCGCGCTTCTCGAAGATGGTGGTGCCGGGCGACCAGGTGATCCTCGAAGTGACGTTGAAGCGCACCATCCGCAACATGGCGCTGTACGAAGGTTGCGCCCTCGTCGATGGCAAGGAAGTGGCCAGCGCCGAGATGCTGTGCGCGGAGACGAAGTCGGCATGAGCACGAACGCATCGCCGGTCGCGGGCGTGCATCCCAGCGCCGTCATCGACCCGAGGGCGCGGCTGGATGAGGGTGTGTCGGTCGGCCCATTCACCGTCATCGGCGCCGACGTCGAGATCGGCGCGGGCACCCGCATCGGCTCGCACTGCTCGATCCTCGGCCCCACGCGCATCGGCCGCGACAACGTCATCCACGCCCACGCCAGCCTCGGCGGCCC
>DMHI01000157.1:0-563 GCA_003449515.1 Lysobacteraceae bacterium
CCTTCCAGCAGCGCCTTGCCGAGGATCGCGCCAAGTCCGCCGGCCTCGCGCGCGCCGCGCACGTCGTCGAGCCCGGCCACGCCACCCGAGGCCTGCACGGCCACACCCGGAAAGCGCGCGGCGATCTCCCGGTAGAGATCGAGATTGAGCCCGGCGAGCATGCCGTCGCGTGCGATGTCGGTGCACAGCAGATGGCGCAGGCCGGCGTTGGCGTAACGCTGCAGCAGGTCGAACAGCGCGAGGCCCGAGGCCTCCGTCCAGCCGTGCACCGGCAGGCGGAACACGCCCGTTTCGTCGGCGCGGGCGTCGAGCGCGATGGTGATGCGATCGCTGCCGAAGCGCTCCAGCCAGCCGAGCACGCGGTTTGGCTGACGCACGGCGAGCGAGCCGATGACAACGCGCGACGCGCCGGCATCGAGGATCGCCAACACGTCACCCTCCTCGCGCACGCCGCCGCCGGTCTGCACCTTCAGCGCGGTCTCGCGGCGGATGGCTTGGACGAGAGGCGCAAGCGTCCAACCGCCGGCCTTGGCCGCGTCGAGGTCGACGAGGTGCAGCCACTC
>DMHI01000157.1:997-3402 GCA_003449515.1 Lysobacteraceae bacterium
ACGCGGCCCTCGCGGATGTCGATGGCGGGATAGAGGAGGAAGGACACGAGAGGCCTACAGCGAAAGGAAATTGGCGAGCAGGCGGGCACCGGTGGCGGCGCTGCGTTCGGGGTGGCACTGCGCGCCCATGACGTGGCCGCGCGCGGCAATCGCCGTGAACGGCGCGCCGTGCGTGCAGGTGGCCAGCGTGATGGCATCGCCTGCGTTGGCGACATCGGCGCAATGCGCGTAGCTGTGCACGAAGTAGGCGTGGCGGCCGTCAAGCCCGGCCAGCAGCGGATGCGCCGCGGCCTCGGGCGATGCGGCCTGCAGCCGGTTCCAGCCCATGTGCGGAACGCGCACGCCGGGCGATTCCGGCAGCCGCCCGACGCGGCCCGGCAGCAGGCCGAGGCACTCGACGTCGCCTTCGACGGAGTGCTCGAACAGCAGCTGCATGCCGACGCAGATGCCCATCAGCGGCTGGGTGAGTGTCGGAATGACGCGATCGAGGCCATTCGCGCGCAGCCGCGCCATCGCCGGGGCTGCCGCACCAACGCCGGGCAGCAGCACGTGCGTCGCCGCGCGGATGCGCTGCGCATCGCTCGTGACCGGCGCCTCGACGCCGAGCCGCGCGAACGCCGCCTGCACCGACCCGAGGTTCGCGCCACCGGAGTCGAGCATCACCAGCCGGATGCGCGAGGGATCGAGCGTTGGCGCTCGGTCGCTCACAGCACGCCCTTGGTACTCGGCAGCGCGCTGCCCTCGCGCTTGATCGCCTGCTTGAGCGCGCGCGCCACGACCTTGAAGCAGGCTTCGACCATGTGGTGCGTGTTGTCGCCGCGGACCTGCAGGTGCAGGTTCAAGCCCGAGGTCTCGCACAGCGAGCGGAAGAAGTGCGGCACCAGCTCGGTGGCAAGACCGCCGACCTCCGAACGCGGGAACGCGCCTTCGAACGCGAAGTACGGACGGCCGGAGAAATCGACCACCGCCGCGGCGCGCGTCTCGTCCATCGGCAGCGCGAACGCCGCGCGCGCGGTGGCGCCGAACGCCGGGGCGTCCGTCGCTTCCTTGCCAGCCGCGTCGAGGGGCGCAACATCGGCCGACGCGCGTTCACCGCCATTCCCTTCGCCAGCGTCGAAGCCGTAGCGGCCGATGCCGCGCTTGTCGCCGAGTGCCGCTTTGATCGCCTGACCAATCGCCAGCGCGGTGTCTTCGACGGTGTGGTGCTCGTCGATGTGCAGGTCGCCGGTGCAGCGCACGGCGAGCCCGAAGCCGCCGTGCTTGCCCAGCTGCTCCAGCATGTGGTCGAAGAAGCCGTGGCCGGTCGCCACCGCCGGCTCGCTGGCGCGGTCGAGGTCAACCTGCACGGTGATCCTGGTTTCCTTGGTTGTGCGCTCGACGGTGGCCGTGCGCGGCGACGCGGTCAACGCATGGGCGATACCGGCCCAGTCGTAGTGGCCGTCCTTCAACCGGAAGCCGCGCACGCCGAGGTTGGTGGCGAACTGCAGGTCCGTCTCGCGGTCGCCGACCATCGCGCTGTTGGCGAGGTCGATCGAACGGTCGCGCAGGTAGTGCATGACCATGCCGATGCCGGGCTTGCGCGTCGGCCTGTTTTCGCGCGCGAAGCTCTCGTCGATCAGCACCTCGCGGAAGCTGATGCCCTGCGATTCGAGGATCTGCAGCAGCAGACGCTGCGGGCCCTCGAAGGTCTCGCGCGGGAAGCTGGCCGTGCCGAGGCCGTCCTGGTTGCTGACCATCACGAACTGGAACCCCGCATCGCGCAGCTTCTGCAGCGCGGCGATGCAGCCCGTGGTCAGGCGGAACTTCTCGAACGAGTCGATCTGTTCGTCGACGGGCTCGTCGATCAGCACGCCGTCGCGGTCGATGAAGAGGATTTTCTGGCTCATGCGATGGGCGAACCGTGGCTGTGCGGCTGTGTGTTGGTCGGGCGATCAGGCCGCTGCGCCGGCGGCGGCCGGCCGGGTATCGAGGGCGGCGAGCATCGCGTCGTTTTCCTCGGCGGTGCCGATGGTGATGCGCAGGGCGTCGTGCAGGCGCGGCGCGGCGCGCTGGTCGCGCACGACCACCCCTGAGGCCAGCAGCGCGCGGAACACGGCTTCAGCATCAACGAATCGCACCAGCAGATAGTTCGCGTCGGAGGCGTACACCGCGCGCACGCCGTCACGGCCGCGCAGCGCGCGCTCGACGCGATCACGCTCGGCAACGATGCGGCCGGCACGGCGCTTCGCTTCGTCGGCGGCCGAGGGCGACACCGCATCGAGCGCCAGCGCCACGGCGGGCGTGGCCAGCGGGTACGGGGGCGCGATGGCGTTCAACACGCGGACCAGCGACGGATCGCCGATGGTGATGCCCAGCCGCGCGCCGGCCAGCGCATAGGCTTTCGAGAGCGTGCGCAGCACGACGAG
>DMHI01000096.1:0-215 GCA_003449515.1 Lysobacteraceae bacterium
GTCACGTCGGCATTGCTGCTGAGCTGCGGGTGGCGCTTCGCCACGGCGGCGAGGTAGGCGCTGACGAACTCGTCTTTGCGCGCTTCCGGCACCAGCACGTAGTCGGGCGCCACACAGGTCTGGCCGGCGTTGAACAGCTTGCCGGTGGCGATGCGTTCGGCGGCGTGATTGATGTCGAAATCCGGCGCGATCAGCGCAGGCGACTTGCCGCCGAG
>DMHI01000096.1:578-6124 GCA_003449515.1 Lysobacteraceae bacterium
AGGTTGGGTGCGGCGGCGGCCATCACCTTGCGGCCCACGGCGGTGCTGCCGGTGAACAGCAGGTGGTCGAAGGGCAGCGCGGTGAAGGCCGCACCGACGCTGGCGTCGCCCTCGATCACCGCGACGCGATCGGCGGGGAAAACGTCTGCGCACAAATCACGGATCAGCGCGCTGGTGCGCGGCGTGAACTCGCTGGGCTTGAGCATCACGTGGTTGCCGGCGGCGATCGCGTCGACGAGCGGGATGATCGCGAGCTGGAACGGGTAGTTCCACGGCGCGACGATGCCGATCACGCCCAAGGGCATGAAGCGGATCTCGCCGCGCGCGGGCAGGAACAGCGCGTTGATCGGCGCGCGACGCGGCTTCATCCAGCCCTTCAGGTGCCTGCGGACGTGCTTGATCTCTTCCAGCGTCACCATCACGTCGGCGGCCAGCGTCTCGATCGACGAGCGGCGGCCGAAGTCGGCGTTGATGGCCTCGAGGATGGTTTCGCGCTTGGCCTTGATCGCGGCGGCGAGGCGTTCGAGATCGGCCATGCGCTGCGCGCGGTCGGGCCTCTGCTTCAGCCACGCGGCGCGCAGGGTGTCGAGCGTGGCGGCCAGCGTGTCCGGCGTGTGCGCGGCGCCGGAGCCCAAGGGCGGTGCAGGTTCGCGGCGGTCCATTGGTGCGGCTCCGAGCGGCGGAATACCGCGCAGTCTAGCGCCGCCGTGGCGCAGGCCGGGTTCGCCCGTGCGACGCGGGCCGGGTTCGCCCGCGCGACGCAGGCCGGACGCCACCTCGATAGAAAGTCGGAGAGACGGCGGCCGGCGTCCGTGGCAGCCTTCGCCCATGGGTACTCCCGGCTTCGACTTCAGCGCGCCACCCTTCGACCTGCTCGATGCGGCCGGCCGCGCACGGGTCGAGGCGGCGTTGGACCTCGCGTTCTTCCCGCCCGGCACGGTGCTGATCGAGGCCGGGCAGGCGTCGCCGCAGGTCTACGTGGTGCTGCGCGGCGAGGTCGAGGCCGGCGATATCGAGGACGGCCGCGAACGCCTGTTCTCCGACTACGGCCCCGGCGAGGTGTTCGGTGCTTTCGCGGTGATCACCGGCCGGGCCCGGCACCGCTACCGTGCCCGTGGCGAGGTGCTGGCCTTTCTGATTCCGGCTGCGGTGTTCGCCGAACTGCTGGCCACGCAGCCGCGATTCGCGGCCTGGTTCCACGAAGGCCTGGCGGCGAAGCGGCAACTGCTGGCCGAGAAAAGCGCACCCGCCGAGGCCAACCGGCTGATGCTGACGCGGGTGCGCGACGCGCAACTCGCGGCGGCGGTCGCCGTTGCGCCGTCGCTGCCGATCGGTGAGGCGGTGGCCACCCTGCGCCGGCACGGCGTGGAGTGCCTCGTTGTCGAGCCCGCGCCCGGCGACGATGGCCCCGGCATCGTCACCCGTACCGACCTGCTCGATGCGCTGGCGCTCGAAGGCCGCGGCCTCGCCTCGCCGGTGGGCCCGCTCGCGCATCGCCCGTTGATTGGCGTGCGCGAGGACGACGTGCTGTTCCAGGCGCTCGTCACCATGACCGAATCGCACATCGAGCGGGTGGCGGTACGCCGCGGCAGTGCGGTGGTCGGCACGATCGGCCTCGCGGAAGTGCTGAGCCACTACGCCAGCCAGTCGCACCTGATCAGCCTGCGCCTCGCCCGCGCCGCCGACGAGGCGGAAGTGGTGGCGGCGGCGCGCGAGATGGACGCGCTGGTGCGCACGCTGTTCGCGCAGGGGGCCAAGATCAGCTACCTGATGGAGATGGTGAGCGCGCTGAACTCGCGCCTGCTCGCGGCGCTGTTCACGTTCTGCGTGCCCGAGCCGCTGCGCGCGGGCGCCTGCCTGCTGGTGCTGGGCAGCGAGGGCCGTCGAGAGCAGATCCTCAAGACCGACCAGGACAACGCCCTGATCCTGGCGCCGGGCGTCGAGCCCGAGGCCTATGCCGAGGCGATGGCGCGCTTCGCCCGGCACCTCGCCGCGATCGGCTACCCGCCCTGCGCCGGTGGCGTGATGGCCAGCAACCCGCACTGGCGGCAGACCCTCGATGGCTGGCGTGGCCGCATCGCCGAATGGCGGCGGCGCGGCGATCCGGTGGCGATGATGGAGCTGTCGATGGTGGTCGATGCCCGGCCGGTGGCGGGGGATCGGCGGCTGGTGCAGCCCCTGCACGAGGATCTGATGGCGCTCGGCCGCGACGAGGGCCTGATGCGCGAGATGGTGCTCGCCGCCTTCCAGTTCGACACGCCGCTGACCCTGTTCGGCCGCCTGCGCGACGGCGGCGAGGGCACCGACATCAAGAAAGGCGGCATCTTCCCGCTGGTGCACGGCCTGCGCACGCTCGCCCTGCGCCACGGCGTGGCGCGCAGCAACAGCTTCGCGCGCTGCGAGGGGCTGGTGGCGGCCGCTGCGCTGCCGAGCGAACTCGGTCGAGACGTGCCGCAGGCACTGGCGGTGTTCCAGCGCCTGCGCCTCGGGCAACAGCTCGATGCCCTCGCCGCCGGGCGGGTGCCCGACAACCGGCTCGATGTGAGCGCCCTGCGGCACCTCGACCGCGAGCTGCTGCGCGACGCCCTGCGCGTCGTGAACCGCTTCAAGGACCACCTGCGCGAGGCTCTCCATCTGCGCGGCATGACATGAACGCCCTGCGACGGCGCTGGCTGGCTTGGCGGCATGGGGGCGGGCCGTGGGCGGCGCTGTTCGAGCGGCCGCCGCCGGGCGAGGTGGTGAGCCTCGACCTCGAGACCACCGGCCTCGATACCGCCAGCGACCGCATCCTGCGGATCGCCGCCGTGCCGGTGCGGGGCGGGCGGGTGATGCTGTCGGAGCGTTTCGAACGCTGGGTCGATCCGGGGCGGGCGTTCGGCATCGACTCGATCCGCCACCACCGCATCCTGCCCGGCGACGTGGCCGCGGCCGAGGCCGAGCGCGACGTTGTCGAGGCCTTCCTGCGCTGGCTGGGCCCGCGGCCGCTGCTCGGCTACTGCATCGACTTCGACATCGCCCTGCTCGATCGCGTCTTCCACGCCGCGGCCGGCTTTGCGCTGCCGAATCGCCGCATCGATGTCGCCGAGCTGGACTTCCGGCGGCAATGGCTGATCCAGCCGGAGACGGCGCGGCGGCGCGACCTCGATGCCATCCTGGCCGACGCCGGCGTGCCGCCGCTGCAGCGTCACGACGCGCTGGGCGACGCCGCCGCCACCGCGCTCGCCTGGTGTGTTCTGCGCGCCCGCGCGGGTGAGGCCTAGAATCGGGCCCGGGAGGGACACGATGGTCCACGGACTGAGCCTGCTGGCGTTCTCGCTGCTCTACGTTGGTGTGCTGCTGGCCGTGGCCTGGAGCGGCGATCGCGCCGGCCCGGGCAATCCGCGCCTGCGGCCGATGCTGTACGCGCTGACGCTCGCGGTGTACTGCAGTTCCTGGACGCTGCTCGGCGCGGTCGGCAGCGCCTCGGACAACCTCTGGAGCTACCTGCCGATCTACCTGGGGCCGCTGCTGCTGCTGGTGTTCGGCGGCGACCTGCTGCGCCGGATCGTGGTGGTGGGCCAGCGCCAGCGCACGGCCTCGATCGCCGATTTCCTTGCCGCCCGCTACGGCCGCGCCCGCGACCTCGCGGCGATGGTGGCGCTGATCGTGGTGGTCGCCTCCATCCCGTACTTCGCGCTCCAGCTCAAGGCGATCGCGTTGTCGGTGGAGGTGCTCACCGGCATGCCGCGCGGCACGCCGCTCCAGGATCCCGCCCTGCTGTCGGCGGTGCTGCTCGCCGTGTTCGCCGTGCTGTTCGGCACCCGTCACGTCGATGCCACCCGCCACCATCGCGGCCTGATGTGGGCGATCGGCGTCGAGTCGGTGGTGAAGCTGTTCGCGCTGGTGGTGGTGGCGGTGTTCGCCTGGCAACTGCTCGGCGGTGGCGTGCCGGCGGCGGTGCGCGAGGCGCCGCTGCCGCCGCTGCCCGATCCCTTCGCCGCGCAGACCCTGCTGGCCTTCTTCGCCCTGCTGTGCCTGCCGCGGCAGTTCCAGGTGCTGGTGGTGGAGTGCCAGTCGCCTGACGATCTGCGGCCGGCGCGCTGGGCCTTCGTGGCCTACCTGCTGATCGTCTGCCTGGCCGTGCTGCCCATCACCTGGGCCGGCGAGGCCGCCCTCGAGGGCCGCGCAACGCCGGACGCGTGGGTGCTGGCCCTGCCGCTTTCCGAGGGCCGTGTCGATCTCGCGCTGGTGGCCTTTCTTGGTGGCGTCTCGGCGGCCACCGGCATGGTGCTGGTGGCCAGCCTCGCCATCGCGACGATGGTCAGCAACGATCTGGCGATGCCCTGGCTGTTGCGCGGCGCCGACGACAAGGGCCGTCTCGGCCGCCGCATCCTCTGGGTGAGGCGCGCCAGCATCGCTGCCATGTGCCTTGGCGCCTGGGCCTATTCCCGCGCCTTCTCCGGCGAGGTGGCGCTGGCCACGCATGGCCTGCTGGCCTTCGCCGCCGTGGCGCAGTTCGCGCCCGCCCTTCTCGGCGGCCTCTACTGGCGCGGTGCCAGCCGCGCCGGGGCGCGCCTGGGCATCGCCGCCGGCTTCACCGTCTACGCCTACACCCTGCTGCTGCCGGCGTTGGCGCGCGGGCTCGATTTCGGCGCCGGCTGGCTGGCCGAGGGCCCGTTCGGCATCGGCCTGCTCCACCCCGAGGCCTTGCTGGGCATCGACGGCTGGGATCCGTTGACCCACGGCACCGTGCTGTCGCTGCTGGCGAACCTCGCCGCCTTCGTTGGCGGATCGCTGCGCTACCGGCCCGGCCTCGAGGCCCGGCTGGCGGCCGAGCCCTTCGTGGCACCCGACGCCGAGCGCAGCGAAGCCGACCCCGAGGCCACCGGCCGCGCCACCGAGGGCGATGTGCTCGCCCTGTGCGCGCGCGTGATCGACGAGACCGCCGCCCGCGCCGAGTTCGCCGCCTTCGCCGCCGAGCGTGGGCGGGCGCTGCGCCTCGATGCACCCGCCGACCGCGGCTTCCTGCAGTTCGGCGAACGCCTGCTGGCCTCCGCCGTTGGCGTGGCCTCGGCGCGCACCCTGCTCGCCGCGGCGCTGCGCGGCAGCGGCATGGCCTTCGGCGAGGTGGTGGCCCTGCTCGACGAGGCCGGCCAGCAGCGCCGCTTCAACCGCGAGCTGCTCAACACCACGCTCGAGCACGTCAGCCACGGCGTGAGCGTGGTCGATGCCGACCTGCGCCTGATCGCCTGGAACCACGCCTACCAGCGCCTGTTCGAGTACCCCGACGGCCAGCTCTACGTGGGCAAGCCGGTGGCCGAGTTGATCCGCTGGAACGCCCTGCGCGGCGAATGCGGGCCCGGCGCGGTCGAAGCCCATGTGCAGCGCCGCCTCGAACACCTGCGCCGTGGCGTGCCGCATGTGTTCGAGCGCATCCGCCCCAACGGACAGGTGGTGGAGATGCGCGGCCAGCCGCTGCCCGGTGGCGGCTATGTCACCACCTACACCGATGTCACCGATTACAAGCGCGTCGAACTGGAATTGCGCGATGCCGCCCAGCAGCTCGA
>DMHI01000276.1 GCA_003449515.1 Lysobacteraceae bacterium
GGCCTGCGCCAGCCAATCAGCGAAGCGGCCACCGGCCACTTTCCGCACGGTGATCGCGATCTCGCGCTCGCCCGGCAGGCTGGTCAGGGTGAAGCTGCGCTGGAAGCGGCGGCCGTCCAGTTCAAAACCGAAGCTCAGGTGCTGGCCCGGCTGCCAGTCGCGCAGGCGCTTGAAGGGCTTCAACCACAGCGTCTCGCTGTCCGCCGACGCGGCCTCGCGGCGCAGCAGCCGCGCGGTGTTGCCGTACGGGCTCCAGCCCGGTTGCAGCAGGGCGCGCCAGTAGTCGAAGGCGGGGCGGAAGGGCGGCGGCGCGAGGGCGAGGGACATGGGCGATTCGAGAGCGTCGAGGGGAGAGCCAGTGGCGGGATAATTCTATACAGTTGTGCAGACACATGTATAGACGGCCCTCGCGGAATTCAAGCCGACCCCCGAGCCTGGCCTAGACTGGCGGCCGACCGTGACAGACCCACGCGCGGGCGCGCCGCCGATCCAACCCCGAGCCATGACCGACCCGACCCCGCCCCACCCCGCCGCGCTGAGCACCGCGCGGGCCGCGTCCACCGGCCCCGGCCGCAAGCCGCAGATCAGCCGCGACGACCTGATCGCCGCCGCCCTGCGCCTGCTCGGGCCGCACCGCAGCGTGTCGACGCTGTCCTTGCGCGAAGTGGCGCGCGAGGCCGACATCGCGCCGAACAGCTTCTACCGCCACTTCCGCGACATCGACGCGCTGGCGATCGCGCTGATCGAACTCGGGGGCCGCAGCCTGCGCACGATCATCCGCGAGGCGCGCACGCGCCTGAAGCCGGGCCGCAGCGTGATCCGCACCTCGATCGAAACCTTCATGGAGCAGCTCGACGCCGACGAGCGCCTGCTGCACATCCTGCTGCGCGAGGGCGTGGTCGGCTCCGACGCCTACAAGGCCGCCGTCGAGCGCGAGCTGCGAACCTTCGAAGAGGAGCTGTGCGTCGACCTCGTGCGGCTCTCCGAAGCCGGCGGCCGGCCGGTGCATGCGCCGGCGCTGGTCGCCACGGCGATGACGCGCCTCGTGTTCGCGATGGGTGCCACCGCCATCGACCTGCCGCGCGAGCGCCGCGGCGAAGTGGTCGAGCAGCTTGTGGAGATGCTGAAGATGATCATGGTCGGCGCGCACGTGCTGGCCGAGGACGAAGCGCGCTGAGCCTTGGCGCGGGCCATTTGTCGGTGCGGAGTGCCGCAGCGATGCCGGCGTCGGCGGCTCAAGCGACCGCGAAACGCGCCGTCATCCAGTCGCCGAGGTCACGGATCTCCTCGGCATGCACCGAATGCGGCATCGGGTAACGGCGCAGCGTCGCGTCCATGCCCAGGGCCTTCAGCGCATCCGCCGATTTCTGCCCGGCCGCGAGCGGCACCACCGGGTCCTGCGTGCCGTGGGCCATGAACAGCGGCGTGGCAAGGCCCTTCGGCGTGGCTTCGGCGGCCGTCTCCGCGGCCAGCGGCAGGTAGGTCGACAGCGCGATCAGGCCGGCGAACGGCTGCTCGCGGCGCAGCCCGGCGGCCAGCGTGATCGCACCGCCCTGCGAGAAGCCAGCGAGAAGGATGCGGTTCGCCGGGACGCCGCGATCGCGCTCGCGCGCCACCAGCGCATCCACCTCGTTGATCGCGCGGCGCACACCGGCGGCGTCCTCGCGCGGCTTGCTGAAATCGAGGCTGACGATGTCGTACCAGGCGCGCATCGCGTAGCCGTTGTTGATGGTGACGGGCATCACCGGCGCGTGCGGAAAAACGAAACGCAGCGCCGGCCAGTCACGGCGCACCAGCTCCGGCACGACCGGCGCGAAGTCGTGGCCGTCGGCACCGAGGCCATGCAACCAGATCACCGAGAAGACCGGCTTCGGGCCGGTGGTGGTTTCGATCGTCTCGAGCATCGCGTCGGGCACGGCGTCGGCATGAACAGATGAGGACGTGGCATTGTGCCCGAGCACGCGGCCCCTGCCGCAGCGCGCGCCATCGACGCACAATGCGGACATGAGCGCGATCACCACGCCATCCTGGCGCCTCGACGACGACAGCCCCTCCGACACCCTCGCCGCGCAGGGCTTTGTGCGCCTCACACCCGCCACCAGTGCGCGCTTGGCGGATGCCCGCGCACCCGGGCCGGCCAGCACAGCCGGGCCGGCCGGCACTGCCGGGTGCTGGGCAGGCCTCGCCGCGCACTGGGCCGATCTGCCGCCCGACGAGCACCTGCGCGACGGTGGCCGCTACCGCTTCCGACGCCACGCCTCGCTGCTGCTCAGCGATGACGGCACGCGGGTGCGCGAACGCGTGCAGCGCGCCCACTGGCAGCCCACCGACTACAACGCCCTGCACGGCGGCTTTGAACGCTGGTTCGCGCCGGTGCGCGACGAAACGCTGGCGGACCCGTTCTTCCTCGGCCTTGTCATCGGCCTCGGTGCGGCCTGCGCGACAGCGCTGGGCCATGTCCTGCCCTTCGTCGAGGTGCACCAGTTCCGCATCGACACCGCCACCGGCATCGGCCGCCCCACGCCAGAAGGCGCGCACCGCGACGGCGTCGATTTCGTCGCCGTGGTGCTGGTCGACCGCATCGCCGTGCGCGGCGGCGAGACCCGCGTGTTCGAGGCCGGCGGCCCCACCGGCCTACGCTTCACGATGACCGAGCCCGGCACCACCCTGCTGCTCGACGACGCCCGGATGATCCACGAAACCACGCCGCTGCAGCCCGACGGCAGCGCCGGGCATCGCGACACGCTGGTGATCACCTGGCGGCGCGAGGGCTTCCTCGACCCGGACTGAGGGCCGCGAGCGCCTCTCCCGGTGCCCGGTCGGAATTCCGTCGCCGACGGCGGTGCCTGGCTGGCACGGATCATGCTTCGTCTCCGGGGAGACCCTCGCTGGAGCCCGCCGTGCTCGATCTGCCCGCCACCGATCCGCAAGCCGCCCCCGGCAGCGGAGCACGCCGCGACGAGCGCGCGGGAATGGACGAACCCGGCATCTTCAAGGGCTGCCGGGGCGTCGGCGGCCCCCTGCCCGAAGCCACCAAGCGCGCCATCCTCGTCTACCTGTGCAAGCCCACTGCCGGCAGCTGGGAGCGGCTGAAGCCCTGCGCGATCGTCGGCAGGACGACGCTGGCCGAAGCCTGGACGCTCACCAACCCCGCCGGCGAGCACCGCTTCCCTGCTCCGCAGGAACTGATCCGCGCGCTGCGTGTCGCGGTGATCGCCCAGTGGGCGGGCAGCACCGGTCGGCCGCAGAACACGCACTGAGGCGTGGTGGGCCCACCAGGACTCGAACCTGGAACCGAGGGATTATGAGTCCCGTGCTCTGACCATTGAGCTATGGGCCCGCGTACCGGCGATTGTAGGGCCCTACTCGAGGTCGAGGAAGCTGCGCAACTGCTCGGAGCGGCTCGGGTGGCGCAGCTTGCGCAGGGCCTTGGCTTCGATCTGGCGGATGCGCTCGCGGGTCACGTCGAACTGTTTGCCGACTTCTTCCAGCGTGTGATCGGTGTTCATGTCGATGCCGAAACGCATGCGCAGCACCTTGGCCTCTCTGGGCGTCAGGCCCGAGAGCACGGTGCGGACGGTGTCCGACAGGCCGGTGGTGGTCGCGTTCTCCAGCGGCGATTCGGCGTTGGTGTCCTCGATGAAATCGCCGAGGTGGCTGTCCTCGTCGTCACCGATCGGCGTCTCCATCGAGATCGGTTCCTTGGCGATCTTCAGGACCTTGCGGATCTTGTCCTCCGGCATGTCCATCTCTTTCGCCAGCTCTTCCGGCGTCGGCTCACGGCCGTACTGCTGCAGCATCTGCCGGCTGATGCGGTTCAACTTGTTGATCGTCTCGATCATGTGCACCGGGATGCGGATGGTGCGCGCCTGGTCGGCGATCGAGCGGGTGATGGCCTGGCGGATCCACCACGTGGCGTAGGTCGAGAACTTGTAGCCGCGGCGGTATTCGAACTTGTCCACCGCCTTCATCAGGCCGATATTGCCTTCCTGAATGAGGTCGAGGAACTGCAGGCCGCGGTTGGTATACTTCTTCGCGATGGAGATAACCAGGCG
>DMHI01000022.1 GCA_003449515.1 Lysobacteraceae bacterium
CGTATCCGACGCTGCCGGATTTCGGCGGGCTCGAGCGCGAGTAGCTGCAGTGTCGTGGCGCGCGACCCGGCAGGCGCCCGAACCGCGTCGAAGCGGCCCACCGGCACGCGTCTTGCACGTCCCGCCCGACCCCACGCCCGCGAGTGCCGATGGCCGCCGTGATGCCCCCCAAGACCCGCCTGCGCGAGATGATCCAGAGCGGTGCTGCGGTGCCGCTGGTGCTGCTGGCGGTGTTGGCGATGATCGTGGTGCCGCTGCCGCCGATGGCGCTCGACGTGCTGTTCACGCTGAACATCGCGGCGTCGCTGGTGGTGCTGCTGGCGGTGATCTACGTGAAGCGGCCGCTGGAGTTCTCGATCTTTCCCACCGTGCTGCTGCTGGTCACGCTGATGCGGCTCGCGCTCAACGTCGCCTCGACCCGTGTGGTGCTGCTCAACGGCCACGAGGGCCACGACGCGGCGGGTCAGGTGATCGCGAGTTTCGGCGCCTTCGTGGTCGGCGGCAGCTTCGCGGTGGGCATCATCGTCTTCGCCATCCTGACGATCATCAACTTCATCGTCATCACCAAGGGCGCGACGCGGGTGTCGGAAGTCGCCGCACGCTTCACCCTCGACGCCCTGCCCGGCAAGCAGATGGCCATCGACGCCGACCTCAACGCCGGCGTGCTCACCCGCGACGAGGCCAAGGCCCGCCGCGAGGAGGTGCGCGAGGAGGCCGACTTCTACGGCTCGATGGACGGCGCGGGCAAGTTCATCCGCGGCGATGCCATCGCCGGCATCCTGATCCTTTTCATCAACCTGGTCGGTGGCTTCCTGATCGGCGTGCTGCAGCACGACATGTCGGCGGGTGATGCGGCCGAGACCTACATCCTGCTGGCGATCGGCGACGGCCTCGCCGCACAGTTGCCGGCCCTGCTGGTCTCCACCGCGGTGGCGGTCATCGTCACCCGCGTCTCGCGCTCGCAGGACATGGGCAACGCGATGTTCGGCCAGGTGTTCGGCCAGTACCGGGCGCTGGCGGTGACGGCGGGCATCGTCGGCTTCGTCGGCCTGCTGCCGGGCATGCCCAACCTCGCGTTCCTGGCCTTCGCCGCGGGCTTGGGCTACCTCGCCTGGGTGCTCTACAAGCGCGAGCAGGCGCAGGCGGCGCAACAGGCCGCGGTCGCGGCGCGCGAGGCGGTCGCCGGTGCGGCGGCGGGCGCGTCGAACCCCTTGGCCGAGCTGTCCTGGGAAGAGATCCGCCCGGTCGACGCGCTCGGGCTGGAGATCGGCTTCCGGCTGATCCCGCTGGTCGACAAGGCCCAGGGCGGCGATCTGATGGCACGGATCAAGGCGATCCGCCGCAAACAGACCCAGGACCTCGGCTTCCTCGTTCCGGCCGTGCACATCCGCGACAACCTCGACCTGCCGCCGCACCACTACCGCGTGCTGGTCCATGGTGTGCCGGTGGCCGGAGGCGACGTGCATCTCGACCGCGAGATGGCGCTCAACCCGGGGCAGGTCTACGGCGAACTGGCGGGCCTGCCCGGCAAGGATCCGGCTTTCGGTCTGGATGCGGTGTGGGTGCAGCCGGCGCAGCGCGCGCAGGCCGAGTCGCTGGGCTACACGGTGGTCGATCCGGCCACGGTCATCGCGACGCACCTCTCGCATCTGGTGCGTGAGCACGCCCACGAGCTGCTCGGGCACGAGGAAGTGCAGGCCCTGCTCGAGACGCTGAAGAAGGCCGCGCCCAAGCTGGTGGAAGACCTCACGCCCAAGACCCTGCCGCTGGCCGTCGTGGTGCGCGTGCTGCAGAACCTGCTGGCCGAGAAGGTGCCGGTGCGGCAGTTGCGGCAGATCGCCGAAGCCCTGGTCGAGCACGGCGCCACCACCCAGGATCCGGCGGCACTGACCGCCGCGGTGCGCACCGCGCTCGGGCGCTTCATCGTGCAGGAGATCAACGGCATGCGCCCGGAGTTGCCGGTCTACACCCTGGCCCCGCCGCTGGAACGCATCTTGCAGGATTCGGTGAACGGGAACACGGCGGCGCTCGAGCCGAACCTGGCCGAGCGTCTGCAGCAGAGCCTGGCTGACTGCGTGCAGCGGCAGGAGGCGAAGGGCGAACCGGCGGTGCTGCTGGTGCCGGGAGGCGTGCGCGGCGTGCTCTCGCGGATGTTCCGCCACGGGGTGCCGTCGCTGCAGGTGCTGGCCTACGGCGAGATCCCCGAGGACAAACGGTTGAAGCTGA
Organism: Lysobacteraceae bacterium; assembly: GCA_003449515.1. Lineage (GTDB taxonomy): Bacteria > Pseudomonadota > Gammaproteobacteria > Xanthomonadales > Xanthomonadaceae > Silanimonas. The sequence continues at coordinate 2,227 of DMHI01000022.1, forward strand.
TCGGATCGATCGGCTGAGGCCCTGAAACAACGGCTGCACGGTGCAGGAATCGGAGAGTGCCACCATGAAGATCAAGCGCTTCGTTGCCCCGGACATGCGGACGGTGCTGCGCATGGTCCGCGAGGAGCAGGGGGCCGACGCGGTCATCCTGTCGAACCGCCCGGTGCCCGGCGGCATCGAAGTGGTGGCCGCCACCGACTACGACGAGCAGCTGGCGCAGGACGCGCTCAAGTCACTGTTGCCGCAGAAGCCGGCCACCGCGCTCGACCAGGCCCGCGACGCCGACATCGGCCTGC
>DMHI01000015.1 GCA_003449515.1 Lysobacteraceae bacterium
CGACCGTGAGCCGGTCGTGGTTTTCCGCTGCGCGGTCGGCAGATCGCGGGGGCTGTCACCGTACCGAAACAAATCTGCTGCGCACTGGCAGGTCATGGCCATCACGCCGCCAACGCCCGAGCACGGCACCCCCTCCGCCCGGCGCGGGCCCATCGAGCCGCTGCAGGCGCGGCTGGTGCGCGGGTTCCTGCTGATCGGCGGGGCGATGGTCGCGCTGCTGCTGGCCGTTGGCCTCGGACTCAGCGGCCGGATGGTGGACGCCACCCGTGAGCGCGAGGCCCAGCGCGCCTGGGATCGTATCGCGGTGGTGGAGCGGGCCAAGGCCGAGACGTTGCGCACGCTCGTGGACGGCTACGCCTACTCCGACACGCTGGCGGCCTTCGCGGAGGGCGGCGGCGATCTGCGGCAGATCGCGTTCAGCGCGTGGGCGCTGGACAACGCCGATGTCGACGGCGTGCTGGTGCTGGCTGCCGACGATGCGCCACGCTTCGCCGCCGTGGTCGAGCGTGCGCTGCCGCCGCTTGCTGCGAAGGGCTTCAGCGAACCGGCCGCCGTGCCGGGCGGTGGCGCGTCGACCGGGTTCATGCCGATGCCGGTGGCGCTGGTCGATGCGTTGGCCCGGATGCCTGAGGCGGAAAGGGTGCGCACCGTTGGCGACAGCGCGATCGCATGGCTGCCCCTGCGTGGCGGCTGGTTCCAGGTGGCCATCGGCGCCATCGGCCGGCGCGATGCACCGCCGAACGGCGCGCTGGTGTTTCTCGTCCGCCACATCGACGCCGACCGGCTGGCGGTGCGCGCGATCGAGGCACAGCTCGGCTATCGGATCGAGGCGTTCTCGCCAGCGCGCCCGGCGATCGTTGCCGGCACCGGCAGCGCGCGGCTGGCGGTGCCGCTCGAGGATCCGGTGGGCGGTGTCACGGCGATGGCGGTGGCCGATGCCCCGTTCGAGCTCACCGCGGTGCTGCGGCAGATCCAGCTGGTGATGGTGATGCAGCAGGCGCTGCTGCTGGCGGCGGCGCTGGGCGTGCTGCTGTGGTTGCTGAAGCGCCAGGTGATCGACCGCATCGCCCTGCTCCAGCGCGGTGTCGACGCACTGCGCCACGGGGCGGCGAGCGTGGTGGCGCTGCCTGGCCCGCGCGACGAGCTGGCCCTGCTCGGCGAGGATTTCGACAGCCTCTACCGCTCGCTCGACGGCGCGCGCACCGACTGGCGCAAGGCCGCACTCCGCGATCCACTGACCGGCCTGGGCAACCGCGCGGCACTGCAGGCGCGTCTCGATCTGCTGCTCTCGGCGGGCCGGCGCTGGCCGGCCACGCTGCACCTTCTCGATCTCGACGGATTCAAGGCGGTGAACGATGTGCACGGCCACGCCACCGGCGATGCACTGCTCATCAGCCTTGCCGCTGCGCTGGTGGCGCGGATGGGCGAGCGTGCCGAGGTGTTCCGGCTGGGTGGCGACGAGTACGCCCTGCTGGCGACGCACGGCGGCGATGTGGCCGCCGAAGTGCTGGACGCGGTGGCCGCGGTCAGGGCGCCCGAGGTTGGCGGCAACGCCGCGCCGCTGCGGGCGAGCCTTGGCCGCGCCACCATCGACGACGCGCTGCGCTCACCCGGCGACTGGTTGCGTCGCGCCGACATCGCCATGTACGCCGCCAAGCGTGCCGGCGGCGGGCGGGTGGTGGACTTCGAGCCGTCGATGCACGACGCGGCGGTGGAGCGCGAATCGATCGAGCGCCGGTTGCGTCGCGCACTCGCCGAAGGCGGCATCGACGTGGCCTTCCAGCCGATCGTGGCGGCCGCCGACGGCGGCCTCATCGCGGTGGAGGCGCTGGCCCGCTGGCACGACGCCGAGCGCGGGCGCGTGCCGCCTTCGCGGTTCGTGCCGGTGGCCGAAGAAGCCGGCCTCAGCGCCGAGCTCGACATGCTGGTGCTCGACAAGGCGCTGCCGGCGCTGGTGGCCTTGCGCGAGCGGGTGCCGCACGCGCTGCTGCAGGTGAACCTTGCGCCGCCCTCGCTGCTCAAGGCGGGTCTGGTCGATCGCATCGGTGCGCGGCTCGGCGATGCCGGGCTTGGGGCCGAGGCGCTCGTGCTCGAAGTGACCGAGAGCGCGCTCGCGGCCGATCCCGCCGCCGCCGTGGCCGTGGTGGCCAGGCTGCGCGCGCTCGGCCTGCGCATCGCCCTCGACGATTTCGGCACCGGCTATTCGTCGATGGCGCGGTTGGCCGAGCTGAAGCCCTCGGCGCTGAAGATCGATGGCCAGTTCGTGCGCGACCACGAGGGTGACGGCGACCGCATCATCCGCTCGATCCTCGGCCTCGCGAAGGCCTTCGACCTGCATGCCACCGCCGAGTTCGTCGAGACCGAGGCGCAGAAGGAGTACCTGCGCGCGATCGGCTGCGATGCCTTGCAGGGCTACGGCATCGCCGAGCCCATGCCGCTGCCGCAGTTGCTCGCGTGGGTCGACGAACGGCGCCAGCGGGCGCCCTGATCACGCCGCCTGCAGCGCCGCCCGGGCGACCGGCAGGCCGATGCGATCGCGGCCTTCGTTCTTGGCCCGATAGAGCGCGCGGTCGGCACTGGCGAGCAGGGCATCGAGCGCGAGGCCCGACTCGTGCGTGCCGGTGATGCCGAAGCTGGCGGTGATCGACAGCACGCTGCCGTTCTCGAGGATGGTGCGCGAGGAGGCGATGGCACGCCGGCAGGCCTCGGCGTGCGCGAGCGCCTGTTCCGGCGTCGCGCCCTCGAGCAGCAGGGCGAACTCCTCGCCGCCGATGCGCCCGAGGGTGCGCCGCAGACCGGGTTCGACCGCCACCCCGTGCACCGCCGCCGCGACGCTGCGCAGCAGCGCATCGCCGGCGAGGTGGCCGTGCTGGTCGTTGATGCGCTTGAAGTGGTCGAGATCGAAGGCCACCAGGGCCACCGGCGTGCCGCGGCGCGTGGCATGCGCCAACGCGGCCGTCGCGCAGGCGGTGAAGTGCAGCCGGTTGGCGAAGCCGGTGAGCGCATCAGCGCGCGCCAGCGCGCGGAAACGCCGCTCCTGCCGCAGCAGGTGCCAGCCCCAGATCGCGAGCCCGCCCACGCTGAAGACGAGCACGCCGAAGGCCAGCGCACTGTCGCGCGACTCGGCCCGCGCCGCCTGCGCTTGAAGATCGAGCACGCGCCGTTGCTCGCCGAGCAGGGCGAGCTCGTGTTGGCGCTGCAGGCCTTCATGCTGGACGGTGTGGAAGGCCTTCGCCTTGATGTGGCGCTCCTCGGCCAGCGCGCGCGTCGCCGCAACGTGGTGCTGCAGGTGGCGGAGCGCCGCGCCGGCATCGCCGCGGCGGCGGGCGATGTCGTACAGCACCTTCTCGGCCATCGCCACCGGCAGGCCGGTGGGCAGGTCGCGCGAGAGATCCACGGCGCGCCGCGCCTGGCGTTCCGCCGCATCGCGCCGCCCGGCGGCAAGCAGCAGCTCGGCGTCGAGCGCATAGGCCTCGGCCACGAGGCGCGGGTAGCGCGTGCTCTCGATGGCGCCGAGGCGGTCCTGCATCAGCGTGAGGGCGTCGGCGAGGCGATCGCGGTCGCGCAGGAAGCGGGCGCGTGACAGCGTGACGAAGCCCGGAAAAATCGTGTCACCAGCCGCTCTGCAGGTGGCGATGGCCGAGTCGAAGTCGTGGTCGGTCAGCGCATCGCCAAGGGATGCCTCGCGGGCGCGGGCCGTGACGCTCAGGCCACCGCAGGCCTGCCGCGGGGTTGGTTCACTGTCGAGCAGGCGCTGCGCGTACCAGAGGGAAAGCTCGGCCTTCTCGAGCTCCGCGTAAAACGCCGCTGCCGTCGCCCACAAGGTGCGCACCTCGTCCGCGAGTTTGCCTTGGGCGTCCGGGTGCGCCACGAGCAGCCGGTCCAGTTCGCGAAGCCCGCGCTCGAACTCGCGCGTGCCGGCGCGCATGTTGACGACGAAGGTGGCGGCGCGCAGCCGCAGCGCCGGATCTTCGGCCGACTCGGCAAGCGGTTTCGCCAAGGCGATGGCGTCGGAGAGGCGGCCTTCGAAGGTCGCGCGATTGGCCCGTAGCAGCGCCAGGAACTCGCGTTGCGCCACGTTCGAGGGCGGCGGCAGCGATTCCAGTGAGCGCGTCTGCGCGACGAAGGCTTTTGGATCGACGGTGCGCAGCGCGTACAGGCGCTCCATCTCGGTCTGCAGGGCGCGGTCGCTGCCGTCGCCGATCGGCTCCGCCGCCCGCACCGCGCCGGCGCCCGTGAGGAGCGTCAGGGCCAGCAGCAGGGCCGCGGCGGTGCGCACGGATCAGGGCACCGGATCGCGGCCCGGACGCTCGTCGGGCTGGCGGTCTGGTGGGTCGCCGGGGTCGTCGCCGGGCGGGTCGTCCTGCGGCTTGGGCTCATCCTCGGGCGAAAAAACCATGCACCACAGCGGGGGCGAGGTTCCGAACGCCCGCGCCAGCGCGCCGGCGTCGCGGCCGATCAGGGCCGCCCGCGTGGGCGCGTCAACGTCGAGGGCCGCCACGCGGGCGTGCAGGTTTTCGGCGGCGAGCGGATCGCGGCCGAGGGTGTCGAGAAAGGCGATCAGCGGGGCGGTCATGGCGGGGCGCAGGCGTCCGTTACCGGGCAGGTGGTGCCGATGCTAGCGCCGTTTTCGCGCGCGTGCGCGGGTTCCGGCTCCAGCGGCCGCGCCGGGGGAATGACCAGCGTGCTGTGCATGTGCAGCGCGGCGCGGGCGAGGGTGTGCAGCGGCAGGGTCTCGATGCGCGGCGCGGCGATCGCCAGCGTCGCCGCCTCGTAGATGGTCACCGGGTGCGTGGGCGGGTAGTCGCGCAGCAGCCGGTCCACCAGCTGCTGGCGCTGCGCGACCGTGCTGGCGCGCACGGCGTAGGTGCGGTCGCCGGCCAGCCCGATCTGCCACAGCACCAGCCAGGCGCTGGTGTCGATGATGCGGCGGTAGAACAGCAGTTGGCTCGCTTCGTAATGCGCGCAGCCAACCTTTCCCGGGTCGAAGCCCAGGTCGGCGTACAGGCAGTCCTCGGCCGAGATGCCCGGGTCCATCACGGCCGCGAAGCCTTCGGCGCGGGCTTTGGCGATGGCCGCGTGCGGCACCTGCGCGAACACGCCCGGATGCCCGTAGAAGGCGCCGACAACGCGCTTGCCGGCGCGCACCTCGGCCAGCATCGCCTCGGCCATGTCGCGGTAGGTGTGCTGGCGCGGCTTTCCCTCGGCGTAAAGGCCCTGAAGGCTGACGATGCGCGGATTGATCGTGGCCACCCAGTGCTCGACCAGCGCCTCGCTGGCGGCGACGAACACGATGTCGGCCGCTTCCAGCCAGCCGCGGGCGCGCGGCGTGAGGTGCGCGCCGAGCATCATCCCGAGGCCCACGCAGGCGAGCTGTCCGCGCGGCGCAGCGTCGGTATCGCCTTGGCACACCCAGCCGACCGGCAGCGGCGCATCGGGGCGCGGCGCGCAGGGCGTGAACCCGACACGCCGCATCAGCGCCGCGGCCGGGGCGTGGCCCTCGGCGTGGTGGCAGGTGAGCGCCGTGAGCCGCGCGACCTCGAAGGCC
>DMHI01000224.1 GCA_003449515.1 Lysobacteraceae bacterium
CTGCGCGCCGCTGCGCCGCCGCCCGCCGAGTCACCGCGACCGGCGGCGGGCGTCCGCGCCGATTTCTCGGCCTTTCTCGCCGAAGCCAAGGAGCGCATCGCCCGCGCCGGGGTGCCGGAGCCGGTAGCGTCGGCGCGCCGCGAGCGCCCGTCCGCTCCGTTCATGGACCCGGAGCCGAATGCCGACACCGGGCCGGCCATGACCGGCCGATCGCCTGCCGCGCCGGCGGCCCAGGAATCGACCGCGGCGGCGCCGCGCAGTGCGCCGCGAGCGGTGCGCATCGCCCCGTGGGATGAGGATCCGAGCCTGCAGCAGGTGCGCGCCGAGCTTGCCGAGATGCGCGGGATGATGGAGCGCGAAATGCAGCGGATGACCGGCGAACGCCTGCGGGCCAGCCCGGGACGGGCGGCCGCACTCGATGCCCTTGCCGGCTACGGCTGCGAGGACGCCCTGGCCCGCGAAGTGGCCGCCAAGATTCCGCCGGAGGCCGACCCGGCCCGGGCCCGCGGCCTGATGCTGGGCCAACTCGCCCACCTGCTGCCGGTGGCCGAATTCGATCCGCTGCGCACGCCCGGCGTGGTGGCCCTGGTGGGGCCCACCGGCGCCGGCAAGACCACCACGGTGGCCAAGCTCGCGGCCCGCTACGCCGCCGCGCACAGCCCGCGCGATGTCGCCCTGATCACCACCGACACGCTGCGTCCGGGCGGCCGCGAACAGTTGCACGCCTACGGGCGGCAGTTCGGCCTCACCGTGGTCGAGGCCGGCAGCGAAGCCCTTCTCCACGAGGCCCTGCACCGCCTGCGCGACTACCCGCTGGTGCTGGTCGACACCGCCGGCCACGGTGCCCGCGACCGCGCGATGGTGGGCCAGCTCAACTGGTTGCGTCATGCCGGCCGGGTGCGGACCATGTTGGTGATGCCCGCCAATGCCCACAACGACGACCTCGACGAAGTGGTGCGCCGCTTCGGCTTCATCGCGCCCGAGGCCGCCATCCTCACCAAGCTCGACGAGACCGGCCGGCTTGGCGCCGCGCTGTCGGTACTGGTGCGCCATCGCCTGCCGCTGGCCTGGATCACCGATGGCCAGCAGGTGCCCGACGATCTCGCCGAGGCCGACGCCAGCCGCCTCGTGCTCAAGCTCGAGGAGCTGCGCCGCGCCGGCGAGCGTCCACCGGTGACGGCGGAGGACGTCGATGCCGCCTGAGTCCGCGCCGGTGCGGGTGGTGGCCGTCGCGTCCGGCAAGGGCGGGGTGGGCAAGACCAATGTCTCGGTGAATCTGGCCGTGGCCTTGGCCGCGCTGGGCGAGCGGGTGATGCTGCTCGATGCCGATTTCGGGCTGGCCAACGTCGACGTGCTGCTGGGGCTGACGCCGAAGCTGACCCTGGCCGATGTGGTGGCGGGTCGCGCCACCCTCGATGCCGCGATCCTCGCCGGCCCGCGCGGCCTGCAGGTGGTGCCCTCGGCCTCGGGCAAGCGCCACATGGCCGAGATGAGCCCGGCCGAGCACGCCGGCATCGTCCAGGCGGTCTCGGCCTACGACGGCCCGCTCGACACGCTGGTGGTCGACACCGCCGCCGGCATCAACGATGCGGTGCTGACCTTCTGCCAGGCCGCGCAGGAGGTGCTGGTGGTGGTCTGCGACGAGCCGGCCTCGATCACCGACGCCTACGCGCTGGTGAAGGTGCTGGTGCGCGAGCGCGGCCTGCGTCGCGTCCATGTGGTGGCCAACATGGTGCGCGGCCCGGTCGAGGGTCGCGCGCTCTACGACAAGCTGGCGCGCGTGGTCGAGCGATTCCTGCCCGAGGCCTCGCTGGCCTGGCTGGGCGCCATCCCGCAGGACGATGCCCTGCGGCGCGCGGTGCAGAAGCAGAAGCCGGTGGTCGAGGCCTTCCCGGCGGCGGCCTCGGCGGCGGCCTTCCGCGAGATCGCCCTGCGCATCCACCGCTGGGCCCGGCCCTCCACGCCGCGCGGACACGTCGAGTTCTTCGTCGAGCGTATGCTCGCGGGACGAGGTGTCCGTGCATGATCGCCCCCGCCGCCCAGTACCGCGCCGTGCAGCGCAGCGCCTCGGTCGAGGTGGTGGAGCGGCATGCCGAACTGGTGCGGCGCATCGCCCACCACCTGGCTGCGCGCCTGCCGGCCAGCGTCGAGATCGACGACCTGGTGCAGGCCGGCATGCTTGGCCTGATCGAGGCGGCGCGCAATTTCGACAGCGACCAGGGCGCGAGTTTCGAGACCTACGCCTCCATCCGCATCCGAGGCGCGATGATCGACGAGATCCGCAAGGGCGACTGGACGCCGCGCTCGGTGCACCGCCGCACCCGCGAGGCCGCCGAGGCCACCCGCCGGATCGAACAGGCCAGCGGGCGTGCCGCCACCGGCGCGGAGATCGCCGAGGCCCTCGGGCTCGCTCCCGACGAATACGCCCGCCTGCTCGAGGACGCGGTGTCCGGCCAGGTGCTCAGCCTCGATTCGCACGTCGAGGACCACGGCGAGGTGGAGCTGCCCGCCGGCCCCGGCGCCTCGCCCGAGCGCGAGTTGCAGGCCATGCAGTTCCAGCAGGCGCTGGCCGCGGTCATCGGTGAGCTGCCCGAGCGCGAGCGGCTGGTGCTGTCGCTGTACTACGAGCAGGAACTGAACCTGCGCGAGATCGGTGCTGTGCTCGGCGTCTCGGAATCGCGGGTCTGCCAGATCCACGGTCAGGCCGTGCTGCGGCTCCGCGCCCGTTTAGAACCCTTCGGTTCTGCCGATAAGGACACGGAGAGTGTCGGCTAGGCCGGTCTAGACTCGCCCCAACCGCCGCGCGGCCGGCCGCCGTGTGGCCGCCTGCGGTCGACCCCGCATTGATTTCGAGGCCCGAGTCTGTGAACAAGAACATGCGCATCCTGGTCGTGGACGACTTCTCGACGATGCGTCGCATCGTCAAGAACCTCCTCGCCGACCTCGGATTCAGCAACACCGCCGAGGCTGAAGACGGCGCCGCCGCTTTCACCATGCTGAAGCACGGCGGCTTCGATTTCGTCGTCACCGACTGGAACATGCCCGGCGTCAACGGCATCGAGCTGCTGCGGATGATCCGCGCCGATGAAAAGCTCAAGACCCTGCCGGTGCTGATGGTCACCGCCGAGGCCAAGCGCGAGCAGATCATCGAGGCGGCGCAGGCCGGGGTGAACGGCTACATCATCAAGCCCTTCACCGCCGCCACGCTGAAGGAAAAGCTCGACAAGATCTTCGAGCGGCTGGGCAGCGCGGCATGAACGCGGCGGCGCACAACGCCGGGATCGCCGGCCACCTGCGCGCCGCACTGGCGGCGATCGGCCATGCCGACGAGGCCACGCTGAAGGCCGAGCTGGCGGCCATCGTGCAGTGGCAGGAGGCCCCGCTGATGGCCGGGCTGGCCAAGCTGAGCCAGCAGCTCGGCGAGGCCCTGCGCGAGCTGCCGGCGGTGGACGCCTCGGTGGGCGAGCTGCCCGATGCCTGCACCCGCCTCGACCATGTGGTGGCGATGACCGAGCAGGCCACGCACCGCACGCTCGATCTCGTGGAGGCCTCGCAGGCGCTGCTGGAACGCCTCGCCGCGCCGGCTGCCGATCACGACGCGCTGCTGCGCGAGCTGCGCGGGCACCTGTCGGAGATGGCGCTGGCGCAGAGCTACCAGGATCTCTCCGGGCAGATCATCCGGAAGGTCGCCGGCATCGTCCGCGGCGTGCACGACCAACTCACCGCGATCGGCCTGCCACCCGACGCCGCGCCGCGCGCCGACGCCGACCCCCGCACGCCCTCCGGCCCGGCCGTGGCCGGTGTCGACCGTCCTGCCGCCTCGCAGCAGGACGCCGACGACCTGCTCTCGCACCTCGGCCTCTAGGACCCCCGCATGACTGCCGTCGCGCCCGACATCGCTGCCGATTTCCTCGTCGAAGCCGGCGAGATCCTCGAGCGCCTCGGCGAGCAGCTGGTGCAGCTCGAGCAGGCCGCCGACGACAAGGGCCTGCTGAACGCGGTCTTCCGCGGCTTCCACACCATCAAGGGCGGCGCGGGCTTCCTCGGCC
>DMHI01000205.1 GCA_003449515.1 Lysobacteraceae bacterium
AGGAGTTCGGCGTGTCGTCGGATATCTGGAGCTGCCCGAGCTTCACCGAACTGCGCCGCGACGGCTTCGACGCCGAGCGCTGGAACCGCCTGCACCCGGAAGCGAAGACGCCGCGCAAGGCTTACGTGACCGAGCTGCTGGAAGGCCGCCAAGGCCCGGCCATCGCCGCCACTGACTACGTGCGCCAGTTCGCCGACCAGATTCGCGCCTTCGTGCCGATGAAGTACACCGTGCTCGGCACCGACGGCTTCGGCCGCTCGGACACCCGCGCCAACCTGCGCCGCCACTTCGAAGTCGACCGCTACTACATCGCGCACGCCGCCATCGCGGCACTCGCCGCCGAGGGCAAGATGAACGCCAAGGACGTGGCCCGCGCGATCAAGGTCTTCAACATCGATCCCGAGAAGGCCAACCCGATCGGGGTGTGAGGCGGCGCTGGGCCGCGCCGGACGAGGGAGGGGCGGCCTTCGGGCCGCCCTTCGCGTTTACACTCCCACGGTCATCCAGGAGCTGCCGCGGCCATGCCGGAAATCGTCTTCAAGGGCAAGGAATACGTCTACAACACCACCGGCGGATGACCGGTTCGGTCTGTTCTTGGCCGGCGCAGGCGCGGGCCAAGCGCCTCACCGCCCGCGTTGCGTGTCGTTCGCGCTCCGGGTATCTTTCGTCTAACCATTCGCTCAAGCGGACAGATCAATCGCTTCGCGATTGACATCGCCCCTTGGCTCATGCGTTAGGCATCACATGCGACGCACCATAGCACTCATCGCAGTTGTGTTCTCATTGCTCTCCTCAGGAGCGCTGGCCAAGACACAGAGCGTCTACGTCCCGGACTTGGAGTGCGTTGGCGGCAAGTTCGGACTTAGGCTGCCCAGCGACGTACGGGAGCTCAAGCGCCTATCCCAACCTGTCAACCAAGAGCTGATAGAAGTAGAGAACTGGCCTGGTTACACAGCTACTTGGAACCTGCTCCACTTTGACGGGCTATCGCTTGGGGTAATCGAGTTCTCGAACGATCCAGCGCGCTACCTGCTTTTTTTTGCTTCTGTCGCAAGCCCTGCCTGGAACAAGCTATCTCCTTTCCAGCTCAGGCAGCCCATCAGTCAGGCAGCTGCAGTACTAGGAACCTATGCGAGTGAGAATCCCGGGCTTAGTCGACCGTTTGAGGATGAAGGCAGCACGTTGACCATTCACTCAAGAGAGGGCCTTGTGACTGAGGTGATCTACCAATGCTCTCCCGGGTGATCAAGTTGGCGGAACCCACTGCGACCGCCGCTGCGGTCTTGGGGAGCCATGCACTTGAGAATCCCAGGCTCGTTCGATCTTTTGAGGACGAAGAGAACAAGTTGACCGAGATGTTCAGTGACGGGCAAGTCGCGCCGGCCGGCGAGTTGTCGCTCCAGGGCATCGATGGCACCACCGTCGAGTGCGACCTGCTGATCGACCAGGCCTTGCAGGGCGCGCTGGAGTTCCGCTACTTCGGAGGCGCAGGCGCCGGCACGGCCAACCCGATCGGGGCGTGAGCGCAGCGGCTGCGGCTACACTGCGTGCATGGCCGAGCCGAACGTCCTTGCCGTGCTGCGAGCGGCGCTGCCCCGCGTGATCGACCCGGTGCGCCCGCCGGGGCGCGTGGCGGCGCTGCGCGGCCTGCCCGGTCTTGGCGCGCTGTTTGCCGGGCTGCCGCTGAGCGTCGAACAGGGCTTCAAGCCCCTGCACGACGCGCTGCGGGCCGAAGGGCTCGACGTTGTGGACGGCGTGGTGTCCAAACTCGATGGTGCCACTGACGGTTCACCGCCGCCGCTCGTGGTCGCGCTGCCGCCGCGCTCGCGTGACGAGGGTCGCGCCCTGCTGGCGCGGGCGTGGCAGGAGGTCGCGGTGGGCGGTGTGGTGGTGGGCGCTGCGCTCAATGACGAGGGCGCGCGCTCGTACGAGAAGGACCTGGCGGCGCTCGCAGTGCTGGCCGGCACGCTGAGCAAGGCCCACGGCCGCGCGTTCTGGACGGTGCCGCGGCCGGCCGCACTGGCCGCTGACGCGAAGGCCGTGCTGGACCGCTGGCGCGCCGCCGATGCGCCGCGCCTTGATCCGGCCAGTGGCCGGTGGACGCGGCCGGGCGTGTTCAACGAAGGCCGGCTCGACGCCGGCTCGGCCCTGCTCATCGAGCACCTGCCCGACGACCTGCGCGGCCGCATTGCCGATCTCGGATCGGGCAGCGGCCTGCTGTCGATCGCCGCGTTGGAACGCTGCCGGGGGATCACGTCGCTCGACCTGTTCGAGGCCGAGGCGCGCGCGCTCGACCTCGCCCGCCGCAACCTCGCCGGTGCGAGCCTGCCGATCGGCTTCCATTGGCTCGACGTGGCGCGCGGCGTGGCGCGCCCGGAGGGCGGCTTCGACACCGTCCTGTGCAACCCGCCCTTCCACATCGGCGCGCGTGGGGTGCCGGCGCTGGGGCGGGCCTTCATCGCCGCGGCGGCCGCGTCGCTGCATCACGGCGGCCAGTTGCTGCTGGTGGCCAATCGCCACCTCCCCTACGAGGACGTGTTGCGCGAGTCCTTCGGGCGTGGCGAGGCGCTTGCCGAGCGCGCCGGTTTCAAGGTGTATCGCGCGTGGGCGCCGCGACGGTCGGGATGAGCGCCGACCCGCCCGTGGCGCGCGACGCACGCGCCCGCAAGCCGGTGCGGCTGCGCCAGTACCTGCAGGCCTTGGGCTATGGCACGCGGCGCGAGGTCGAGGCCCTGATCGGCGAAGGTCGCGTCACCGATGCGCAGGGCGAGGCGCTCTACGTCGACGACGAGGTGGGCGCGGGCGTCGCGGCGCGCGGTGCTCATCGGCTGCCGCATGCGGCCGTGCGCGTCGACGGTGCGACGCTCGATCCGGCCCCCGGTCTGCTGGTCGCGATGCACAAGCCGATGGGCGTCACCTGTTCGACCAAGGACCCCGGGCGCATCGTCTACGACCTGCTGCCGCCGCGCTGGAAGGCGCGCGACCCGATCGTTTCGCCGGTGGGGCGGCTCGACAAGGACACCTCGGGACTGTTGCTGTTCACCGACGATGGCCCGTTGCTGCATCGCCTCACCAGCCCGAAGTACCACCAGCCCAAGGTGTATCGCGCCACGCTGGCCGAAGACCTGCGTGGCAGCGAGGCTGCGCTGTTCGCCGCCGGCACCCTGATGCTGGAGGGCGAACACAAGCCGCTGCTGCCGGCGGAATTCGACGTGCTGGGCCCGCGCGAGGCGCGGCTCACGTTGCACGAGGGCCGCTACCACCAGGTGCGGCGGATGTTCGCCGCCACCGGCAATGCTGTGGCCACCCTGCATCGCGAGGCGATCGGCGGGCTCACGCTCGATGCGCTGGGCCTCGCCGAAGGCGAATGGCGCATGTTGGACGTCGCCGAGCGCGTCGTCCTGGGGGCCTGATCCGGCACATTGCGCGGGCAGGCGTTCAGTCCACCGCCGGATCCACGCCCATCCTGCGGAGGGCATCGCGCAAGGGCTCGAGCTCGCGGGCGTAGCGGCGCCAGCGTCCGCAGGCCCGGCCATGCACCGGCTCCCGGACTTGCCAGGCGCTCGCGGTGCGCACCGGGCCGGCCGTGCGATGGAACTCGAGGCAAGCCTGCTGCCACTCCAGGCCGAGCCAGCCGAGCAGGGTGCGGAGGACGCCGGCGGGATCGGCGACGAGGGCTTCGTACTGCACGATCGCGAGATCGTCGCCGAACCGGGCCTGGCAGCGGTCGACGAGTTGATCATGCAGGGCGATGTGGTGGCCGATGGCGTCGAGGCGGGTGCTGTGCGGGGCGTGTCGGGGGTCGAGGTGGTGCTGGAAGATCGACAGGCCGTTGTCGAGCGGATGGCGTCGGGTGACGATGATCCTCGCGGACGGGAACACACGCTTGACCAGCGGCAGCAACCACAGGTTGTCGGGCCGCTTGTCGATGATGTAAGCGGCGGGGGCCATATCCCGGCGACGGCGAACGCTGTCGAGGTACGCGGTCCGCATCCGCTCCACGACGGCCTCGTCCAAGGCGGAGAGTGCTTGCGGGAAGGGCTGCAGCGACCTTGCGACCACCGCGGGGAAGAACGGCGATTCGCCCATCGACCCGATCGCCGTGTGCGCGGCGAGCATCTGTTCGAGCAGCGTGCTGCCGGACCGGAACATGCCGACGATGAAGAGCGGTTCGGGGACGTTGTGCTGGCGGGGCGTGGTGGGCGTCGGCATGGCGGCGAGGGCTGCCTGCAGCCGCACGAGCGCGTCCTCCGCAGCGCGTTCCGAGTAGGCGGGTGACGCCTGCCCGGCAAGTCGGTTGGCCTCGGCCGACGCCCTGAACCCGGTGGCCGGGTCGCCCTCACGGTCGTGCCAGCGTCCGATCGCGAAGCCCACATCGGCCCGAACCGTCCGGGGCAATCCGGGGTTGGCGAGGGCGGATTCGGCGCGCACCAAGGTTCGGGCTTCCATTTCCTCGATGCCGGCATCGAGCAGGCGCGCAAGCGCCATCGCCTCCAGTTCCGATCCTTCAGCGCTGTGTGACAACGCGCTTCGGTAGCTGCTCCGTGCTTCCTCCCGCTCGCCGCGGTCTTCGGCCAGGTTGCCCAGGTTCAGCCAGGCCGGCACATAGCCGGGGGCGAGATCCAGCGCGGTCCGCAGGCTCTGCCGGGCACCCTCATGGTCCTGCCGCAGTTCGGCCTGCACGAGGGCGATCTCGAGATACACCTCCCAGGACGCCTCGAGTCCGGAAGCGAGTGCGCGACGGAAAGCGTCCTCGGCAGCGTCACCCTGCCCGTGGCGGCGCAGCATCCGGCCGAATTCGTACCAGCCCACCGCGAGGCCCGGAGCGATCGCCATCGCCTGCTGGAACGCCCGGACGGAATTGGGGATGCGTCGCTCGGCCTCGAGCTTCTGTGCGATGGATAGCCATTGGAGCGCTGCGTTTTCCGGGCCGGTGCGATTCATGCGGGCATTATGGTGTCGCCGCAGCCTGCCGGGCGTGCCGGCCTCGATCGCGCTCGCTTACCATGATTCGCATGCCTATCCAGTCCCAGCCCGCCCGCTCGAGGGCGTTGACGCCACACGAAGCGGCGTCGATGCAGACGATCGTCCGCGCTCTCGCGGAGGGTCGACAGGCCGATGCGCTGGCGATGGCCACCCGCCTGCTTGAAGGAGCGCCGGATGCGGCCGATGCTTGGCATGTGGCCGCGATCTGCTTTGCCGATGAGGGGCGCCACGCGGAAGCGGACGATGCTTTTCGGGAAGCGCTTCGACTGGCACCGGCCCATCCGATGATCGTCCTCAACCAGGCCCGCTGGTTGGGACGGATTGGACGTCATGCCGAGGCTCTCGGAGCGTGGCAGACGCTGACTCGACGCGCCGGCGCCGGTGGCGAGGATTGGCTGGGGCTTGCGCGATGCTGCCTCGCGTTGTCGCGCTATCGGGAGGCGGCCCAGGCCTTCGAATCCGCCGCGAAAGCCGGTGCGGATCCGATCCGGGTGGCCTGCGGCATCGCCTCGGCATTCCAAGAGCTGGGCGAGCTTGACACCGCCGAGTCGGTGTTGCGTGGATGCGCCGATCAGGCGAGGAACGCCCCCGAGATCCAGCTCGCGCTTGCCAACATCGAGCGTCTCCAGGGGCGGCCGGAATCGGCGATCGAGCGCATCGAGTCCTT
>DMHI01000050.1:0-6782 GCA_003449515.1 Lysobacteraceae bacterium
TTTCCGCTTCGCCGATGGCGGGGGCGCCGAAGATGAGGAATGGCGGCTCGTTGATCATGGCGTGCTCCCGCGGTGGTTCTGCTCAAGGCGTGCCTGCGCCTGCCTGACCAGGTGCAGCAGATCATCGCCGCCCATCGCATGGATCCCGCGATCAATCCTGTCGAGGTATTCGCGGTCACTCGCCGCCTGCCGTCGGCCGCGCGCCAGAAGTTCGAGAGTGGCGTCTCCGGCCTCCGGCACCGAGGCGGCATGGGTGGCGAACAGCAGAAGCACTTCGGCGGAAAGGCTGTCGCGTCGTGCAGCGGCGAGTGTGATCCGAAGCAGGGCACGGTCGTCGAGCGGAAGGCCCTCGAGCCGTTGCTCGACGAGGCCGATCAGGGCCTCGGCGTCCTGCGGTCGGAGGATGTTGCTGGCCACCTTGCGCTCCATGCTCGTCCACCACCACGACTCGGCCGGCATCCCGAATCCGGCGGCCAGCAGCACCAGCGCATGCTCGCCGAGGATCGAGCCCTGCGGCAGGCGGGTGACCTGCTCGAACTGGGCGATCGCTTCCGCGGTCAGTGGCGATGCCGGATCGCGGTTCGCCGCCAGCATGTAACGCTCGCCGTAGTCCATTCGGGCGCGCATCGACGTGGGATTGATATCGACCTTGTAGCGCGACATCAGATCGATGTCGGCCCAGTAGGCCGACCGCAACCCGGTTACCGCCACAAGCGCGGCAAGCGCCAGCGGGATCGCCAGCCTGAGGGCCGGAGCGGCCCGATCCAGCAGCGGCAGCACGACACCCAGCATGGCGATCACCACGCCGGCTGAGGGCACGTAATTGCGGTGCTCGAAGGCGAGTTCGAGCGGCAGCGGCGCGCTGGTGACCAGATGACCAGCGAAGAACCAGACGATCCCGAGGCTGACCAGAGGGCGGGAGTTGCGCTGCCGCCACGCGACAGCCAGCAGCAGCACGATCAGCGCGATTCCCGCCGCCACCTCTCCGCCGGTCCAGTCGCGCAGCGCCCAGTGGTCGTAGTAGAACAGCATGGCATCGGGCCGGGGCGCGATGATCAGGCCAAGGTAGAAGGGCACGATCACCGCCTGCGAGGCGAGACGCTCGATCGGGCCGAAATCGCGGGCGATGAAGCGCTCGGAATTCGCCACGCCGTAGCCGTAAAGCGCGATCAGCGCGAGGGCACCAATGGCGACGCCGGCGACCGTCAGCAGGCGGAGGGCTCGCGCCTGATGCGGATGGGCGGCCCGGCAACGGAACACGATGAGTTCGATGGCGAGCAGCAGGTAGGGGATGACGGCGGCGTTCTCCTTCGCTGTCCAGGCCAGCGCCGCAGCCGCGAGCGAGGTCAGGGCGAGCGGCCACGACAAGTTGCCCGAGGCCAGCAGGCGGATTCTGAACGCCACGTAGGCCCAGGCGGCCACCAGAAGAAAAGTGGCATACGCCATCTCCATGCGCTGCACGATGTACAGCACCGTCGACACCTGCAGCGGATGGACCAGCCAGACGACCGCGACGGCAACCGCCGCGAAATCGGCACGCGCCCCAAGCCCGAGGGTCTGCAGCAGGCGACGCACCAGCGCAAACAGCAGCAGGCCATTGAGCGCATGCAGCGCGATATTGGTGAGCTTGAACGCCGCCGGATCGAGGCCGCTAAGCCAGTGGTTCAGCGCGAAACTGGCATTGACCAGCGGCCGTGGCAGGCCGCCCGCCGGATCGTAGGCGAACGCGGCGTCGACAAGGCCCGGCAGCGTCAGGGTGGTGAGCCGGACGGCATCGGCCTCCAGCAGCACCGGGTAATCATCGAACACAAAGCCGCCCGGAAGGCCGAGCAGAAACGGCATGCAGGCCAGCCCGATGCTGGCCGCGACAATCGCGGCAAGACGGGCCGGAAAGCCCTGTCGATCAGCAAGCGACACTCAATTGCAGCCGGCGGGCTTGAGCGCGTCGTCGGTGACGGTGGCGGTGCAGCTCCAGGCGCCCGACGCCGCTGCCCGCTGCAGGGTGATCCGGGTGCCATCGACAGCAGGATTGCCGCGCACGGTGCAGCGGATGAAGCCGCCGGCGCTGCTGTCGATCTGGATCTGTGAACAGCGCGTGGTGATGGAGCGCAGGCCGATCCGCGCCGGATCGGTGGTGACCACACTGTTGGCGACCAGCTCGGTCTCGAACGGGCTCTTGCCGCCCACGATGTCCTGCAGTGCCGTGGTCAGTTGCGCGCGTGACACATAGTTCTGGTAAGCCGGGATGGCGATGGCCGCGAGGATGGCGATGATCGCCACGACGATCATCAGCTCGATCAGCGTGAATCCTTCGGCGTGCTTCACGGCGGGCTCCTGGCGAAAGGGGAAGGCGGCGGGCGCCAAAGGGCACCCGCCGCTGGGTTGCCGATTAAGGAGTGCAGCCCTGGGGCAGGAACTCCGGCGGAACGGTCGAGGTGCAGTTGAAAGCGCCGGTGGCACTGACGCGGGTCAGGGTGATCGTCCGGGTGTTGACGGTCGGGTTACCAATGATGGTGCACGCGATGGTGCCGTTAGAACCCGACGTCGCATTGATAACCGAGCAGCGCGGCGTGACCGAACGGAGGCCGAGGCGTTCGCGGGTGATGGCTGAGCCGCTGCCGCGCTGCACCAGCTCTTCGAACGCCGTGACGCCGCCGCGGATGTCGGCCAGCGCCGCGGTGACCTGCGAGCGCGAGACGTAGTTCTGGTAAGCCGGCAGCGCGATGGCGGCCAGGATGGCGATGATCGCAACGACGATCATCAGTTCGATGAGCGTGAAGCCCTTCTGGATCTTCATGATGAAACCCCTAGCTAGTGGTGGGAGATGTGCCCGGGCCCTGATGGCACCCGTCGGTGCCGAACCCGGCACGGGGCGAACAATGCACCATCCATGCCAAGCCCGGAAGGCTTGCATCTGTGACGTGCTGCAAATCCTTGCGTGTGGCCGGGGCCGGCGGGGCCGCGCTGCAGCGCAGCGGGTCACAAAGTGACGCCACGCGGCCAAGGCGGCCCTTGGGGCTCAGTCGATGCGGTTGTAAGCGTGCACCGCGATGTTGCGCAAGCCCACGGCGCCGCGAAGCCGGCGCGCCAAGGCAGGCTCGATGCGGCCGGACTCGGCAAGTCGCTCGAAGCTGTCGCCCATGCTCGCCGGGGGCGGTACGCCCTGCGCCGCGAGCACATGCGCCGCCCTATCGACGGCTTACGCCGTCGCGGGCTGATCTCGGATAGGCGGGTCGCGGTCGGGTCGCGATGCTGCGGGGATGAAAGTCGTCGACGTCCTGCGGGTGCTGAAGCGGAACGGCTGGGAGGTTGTTGCCGTTCGCGGCAGCCATCGCCAGCTGAAGCATCCCGTGTTACCGGGCCGCGTGACCGTCGCCGGCAAGCCGAGCGTCGACATCGCGCCGGGTACACTGGCCAGCATCCTCAGGCAAGCCAGCATCAAGAGGTGAACCCAATGCGCTATGCCGTAGTGATCGAGACGACCGCCAGCGGCTATTCGGCGTGGCTGCCTGATCTGCCGGGCTGCGTTGCCGCGGCGGAAACGATTGACGAGGTCGAGCGGCTGATCGCCGAGGCCGTCGCCTTCCACATCGACGGGCTGCGGGCCGACGGGCTGCCGGTGCCCGCGCCGCGCGTGACCGTGTCGACGGTCGACGTGGCGGCCTGACGGCGCAGTCGACGACGCGCAGGCCGAGATGTTCGGCGAAACCGTGGAAGTCGCGATCGGCGTGCAGCAGCATGAGGTCGTCGGCGATGCACCGGGTGGCAAGGGTGGGATCGCCGATCACGATCGCCTTGAGGCGGTCGCCTTGAGCCGGGGTGAGGCGTCGGGAGGGCGATTGACGTCAGCGGCGACTTGGCGCGCGCGGGGTCGGCGGGACGAGAAGCGCGCGCGCGAGCGCTTCGAGGTCGCCGAGTCGGGTGGTGGCCAGCGCATGCACCACAGCCCAATCCATGCGGTCGTAGGCGTGCACCGCCAAGTTTCGAAAGCCCACCGCGCTGCGAAGGCGGCGGGCGAGATCAGGCTCGATGCGCCCCGCGTCGGCGAGGCGGTCGAAGCTCTCGGCCATCGTGGTGGGCGGGGGGACGCCCTCCGCCACGGTGGCGTGGCTGGCCATGTCGACCGCCAGCTGCACGGCGCGGATGAGATTGACGGAAACGATGTCCTGGGCGTCGATGTCGCGCGACAGCGCTTCCGCCGTCGCCGGGCATGTGGCGCGGATGCGCGCCAGGCAGCGCTGCAAGGCCTCGGCCTTGGCCTGGAGAACGCGGTCCGTCATCGCGAGCTCAACGCCGCGAGCCGCTGGTCCATCAGTCGCTGGTAGGCCGGCATGAAATCAGCAACATCGGTGAGGTGGCGTGCGGTCAGCGCGCCGTGGGCCGCCACATCGCCGGCCACGCGGACGCCGCTCGAGAGGATCTCGCCCATCAGCGGGACGCCGGCGCGCCGCAGGTCGATGAGATCGACGGGTCGGCCGCTGGCGGCGGCGAGCGCATCGACCAGAAGGAGTTTGTCGTCGACGGTCAGCGGCCGCCCGAGGTCAATGGCGATGTCGATATCGCTGTCGGGGCGGGGCCTGCCGCGCGCTACCGAGCCGAAGACGAAGGCGAGCCGCGGCGTGCCCGCCGCGTGGCAGGCCTCGGTGATTCGAGCATTGAGGGCGGCGTCGAACATGGGCGCAGGATAGCGCGGGCTCGCGCCGTCGCGGGCTGATCTCCGACAGGCCGGTTGCCGTCGGTCACGACGCGGTGGGCATGGAAGTGGTCGACGTCCTGCGCATCCCGTGTTTCCGTGCTGCGTAACGTACCGCCGAGCGTGCGCAGTCGCCGGGCATCGTTGAACGCGAGATCCCCCCGGAAGCCCTGAAGCACTTCGCCGCGCAGCTTGCGCAGTTCGGTCTGGCCCTTCAGGCGCGGCAGCGCTGGCAGGCTCTGCTCGACCGCCTCGCGCTTTGTCTTGATGCCGGTAGCCTTGAGCGTTTCCGCCATCAGGCGGTCGTCAGCTCTCTCGTGAGGTCGACCAGATCTTCTGCGAGGCAGCCCTGCCTTGCCAATGCGCCGCGGACGTCGGGTGGAATGGCCGGTGCGATGGCCACGTACTCGGCGCTCCAGTCGCGGTGGGCCGGATGCATCGCGAGGAACCGACTGGCGTTGGCCTTGAGGTCGTCGACCACGTGTGGAAGACGATCGGGATTGCGTTTGCAGGTAGCGAAGCGGATTCGCCGGTGGTCGGCGTCGAGGGCGACGAGATCGATCTCGATGTCGCTGCGATCCCAATAGCCCTGGATGCGAGCGCTCAAGGGAAAGTCGCCGATGCCCTTGCGGCTGCGCTCTTCATACAGCTGCCCGGCGAGGGCCTCGAGGGCGTATCCCTCGACCTCGGCGAGGCGCTCATCGGCCTGGCTGACGAGCGCGGCCTGCGGGCGGAAGGCGATCGCAGCGACCGGGCGCTGCAGCGCGGCGAGCCAAGCGCGCAGGAAGTTGTCGCGCAGGTGGTAGCGCCCGCTTCGTGCCTTGGGTGGCGACAGGATGGGCAGGCGGCGTTCGACCATCCGGTAGCGCTCGGTCAGCACCTTGAGGTAGCCCCCCACCTGCTGCGCTTCCTCCCGGCCGGCCGCGGCAGCCATGGCCGCTTCGATGTCGGCATTGCTGGCGCCCGGATGGCGGGCCAGGTAGTGGAGGAGGGCGTCGTAGCGTCCGCGAAGCTCACGCAGGAACCAGTTGTCGGCCTCCGACCGCAGCGGCGACGAGCTGCGGAAAAACAGGCGTTCCAGCACGTCGCGGCGTTCGGCGTGCAGCACGCCCTGCTCGTGCGCGTCGCGGTAGAACTTCGGCACGCCTTCGAACAGCGACCAGAGGAACAGCAGCCGCTGCGGGTCGCGATCGGCGTGGGCTTCGAGGATCTCGAGCACCGAGCCGATGTCGAGGTGGTCGATGTGGAGCACGTCGGTGGTGCGGTTGAACAGCGGCGCCGTGCGGTCCTCGAGCAGCGCGCTCATTTCGGCGTGCAGCGAGCCCAGCACGATCAGCCCGCCGGTCGTGCCGGCTGCGGATTCGCCGGCAAGCGCATCCACTTCCGCTTGGAGCATCGAGCAGAAGTCGAACAGGGGCTTGCGATGGAAATACTGGAACTCGTCGAGCGCCACGACGCAGCCCTGGCGAACAAGCCGCCCGATCAGCCGCGCCATCTCCTGCAGGCTGCCCACCCGCTCGGCCAGGCCGAAGGTTTCAAGATAGCCGTTGAATGCGGAGACGACGCCTGCGGGGTCGGAATCGGGAATCTGCGCGTAGAGCGTCTGACGCGGGGTGCCTGCGGCGAGGGCCTGCTGGATCAGCGACGTCTTGCCGATGCGTCGCCGCCCCGAGATCTGCGCGAAGAACCAGCGGCCGCGATCAAGCATGCCGCGCAGCTGGTCGAGCTCGGACTGGCGACCATAAAAAGACCAGGACGGTAGGTTCATGGGTGCAAGGTATTTTTTTTTACCTTGCCCGTCAACGCCGCCCAAGTTGTTGTTCTTGAGCGCTATTCAATGCCAAGTTTTTTGAGCTTGTAGCGCAGCGCCCGGAAGGTGATGCCGAGCGCCTCGGCGGTCTTCGTGCGGTGCCAGCGGTGGGCGTCGAGGGCCTTGATGATGGCCTCGCGCTCGATCTGCGCCAGCGCCTCGGGCAGGGCGCCGGCGGCCTGGGCGCGGGCCAAGGCTTCGGCGGCCGAAGGCAGGGGCGAATCGCCGCCCTCGCCGGTGTCGGGTTCGCCGCCGGCTGCCGGGCCCGCCGTGGTGCCG
>DMHI01000050.1:7117-7771 GCA_003449515.1 Lysobacteraceae bacterium
GGTGCCGCCCGCTGCCGGCAGGCCGAGATCGGCGGCGCGGATGGCCGGGCCGTCGGCCATCGCCACGGCGCGTTCCAGCAGGTTCTCGAGTTCGCGCACATTGCCGGGAAAGGCGTAGGCCTCGAGGGCGGCGCGGGCGTCGTCGGCCAGCGCGAGCGCGCTGCCCGGCGCGGCGATGCGCGCCAGCACCGCCGCGGCGATCGGCGCGATGTCCTCGCGGCGCTCGCGCAGCGGCGGCACCGGCAGGCCGATCACGTTGATGCGGTAGAACAGGTCGTGGCGGAAGCGGCCCTCGTCGACCAGCCGGCCGAGGTCTTTGTGCGTGGCCGAGAGGATGCGCACGTCGACCGGCACCTCGGCCGGCGCACCCACCGGACGCACCGCCTTCTCCTGGATCACCCGCAGCAGCTTCACCTGCATGTGCAGCGGGAGTTCGGCGATCTCATCGAGAAACAGGGTGCCGCCCTGCGCGGCCTGGAACAGCCCGTCCTTGTCGGCGTGGGCGCCGGTGAAGCTGCCCTTGCGGTGGCCGAACAGCTCGCTCTCCATCAGTTCGGCGGGAATCGCGCCGCAGTTCACCGGCACGAAGGGGCCGTCCTTGCGCGGGCTCTGGGCGTGCACGAGACGCGCCACCAGCTCCTTGCCGGTGCCCGA
>DMHI01000217.1 GCA_003449515.1 Lysobacteraceae bacterium
GCAAGCACTTCAGCGCGCAGCCGTGCGGTCGCCCGACCGGCTGCGCAAACCGTCCAAGGCTCCACCGGCAGCGCTGCGGCGATCTCGCGACCGAAGGCGTCGTCGACGTTGACCACCGCGCCGGCCAGGGTGGGCCAGGCGAACAGTCCGGCCTTCGCCGCGCCATACGCCGCCATGCTGCCGTGGTAGTCGAGGTGGTCGCGGGTGAGGTTGGAGAACACCGCGACCTCGAAGCGCACGCCATCGACGCGGCCCTGGTCGAGCGCGTGCGAACTGACTTCCATCGCCACCGCGCGCGCGCCGTCGGCGCGCAGCCGGGCCAGCAGCGCGTGCACACTGAGCACGTCGGGCGTGGTGCGCTCGCCTTCGACGATGGCCCCGACACGACCCGCGCCGAGCGTGCCGATGGTGCCGGCCGGCGTGCCGAGGGCTTCGAGCGCCTGCGCGATCAGCTGCACGGTCGAGGTCTTGCCATTGGTGCCGGTGACGCCGACCACGCGCAGGGCCTGCGAGGGCGAGCCGGTGACACGGTCGGCGATCACGCCGAGCGCGGCGCGCAGGCCCGGCACGGCCAGCGCGCGCGCTGCCGCGTCGGCCGGTAGCGGCAGCGCACCGGAGGGTGCGAATTCCCCGGGCAGGGGCGATTCGAACAGGATCGCCGAGGCACCCTTGGCCAGCACCTCGCCCGCATGGCGCAGGCCGTGCGTGCTGGCGCCCGCGAGCGCGACGAACACATCGCCGGGCTGGACGCTGCGGCTGTCGACGACCAGACGCGACACCGGCAGATCGAGCGCGGCCGGCACGCTGGCGAGGCCGGCAAGCAGCTCGCCGAGACGCGGTGCGCTCATGGCTGCACCCCGGCATCCGGCAGCGGAGCCGGCGCGACCGGCGCGGTCGCATCGAAGGGCAGGAGCCCGTCACTGCTGATTTCGGCCGGTGCGCGGTTGGGCGTGCGGGCCAGCCAGGCTTCGACGTTGTCCGGCGGCACATCCATCAGGCGCAAGGCGCCGTCCATCACGCCGTGGAACACCGGCGCGGCCACGGCGCCGCCGAAGAACTGTCCAGCGGTGGGATCGTGGATCGCCACCACCATCGCGAAGCGCGGCTGCTGGACCGGCACGACACCGGCGAACATCGAGATGTAGCGGCGCTCGTAGCCACCGGCCACCGAGCGGCGCGTGGTGCCGGATTTCCCCGCCACGCGGTAGCCGGCCACGGCGGCGGTGGTCGCGGTGCCGCCCGGGGCGACCACCGACTCGAGCATGCCGATCACGCTGCGGGCGATCTGCGGATCGATCACCTGCCGACCCGCCGGATCGGCGGCATTGCCGTCGCGCACGAAGGTCGGCGGCAACAGGCGGCCCCCGTTGGCCAGCGCCGCATACGCCTTTGCGATCTGCAACGCCGTCACCGAGATGCCGTAGCCGTAGGAGATCGTGGCCTTCTCGATCTCGCCCCAGCCCGACGGCGGTTCCAGCGTGCCCGCGGCCTCGCCGGGAAAGCCGCTCATCGTCGACTGGGCGAGCCCGAAGCGCGTCAGCACATCGTGGAAATGGGCGTCGTCCATCTCCAGCGCGAGCCTGGTCGATGCGATGTTCGAGCTCTTCTGCAGCAGCACCGTCATGTCGACAAGGCCGAAGTTGCGCACATCGCGGATGGCGTGGCCGTGCAGCGGGAACACGCCGGGACTGGTGTCGATCCGGTGCGTCGGGTCGGCGCCGTTCTCCATCGCCGCGGCGACGGTGAAGGCCTTGATCACCGAGCCCGGCTCGAGCAGATCGGTGACCGCACGGTTGCGCCGCGCCGCACCGGCCCCGCCGGCGCGCGCGTTCGGGTTGTAGCTCGGCTGGTTGACCATGGCGATCACCTCGCCGGTCGGGATATCGAGCACCACCACCGAGCCGCTGTAGGCGCGGTGCCGGATCAGCGCCGCTTTCAGCTCGCGGTAGGCGAGGTACTGCACGCGGCGGTCGATCGAGAGCACGAGGTCGCGGCCGGGCTCGGCGGCGCGCAGCAGGTCGACGTTGTCGATGATCCGGCCCTCACGGTCGCGGATCACGCGCTTCTCGCCGGGCGTGCCGGTGAGCCAATCGTCGAACGCGAGCTCGAGACCCTCCTGGCCACGGTCGTCGATATTGGTGAAGCCGAGCACATGGGCCATCACTTCGCCATGCGGGTAGAAGCGCCGGAACTCGCGCTGCTCGTGCACACCGGGGATGCCGAGGGCGACCACGGCCGCTGCGGCATCGGGATTCATGTGGCGACGCAGGTAGACGAACTCGCGATCGGCGCGCGCGGCGAGGCGCTCGCGCAGGTCGTCGCGCGGCACACCGAGCGCATCGGCAAGCTCGCCGAGCCGCTCCGGGTGCTTCAGCGTCTCGCGTGGATCGGCCCACACCGATGCCACCGGCGACGAAGCCGCGAGGGTCTCGCCGTTGCGGTCGAGGATCGCACCGCGCGATGCGGTGATCGGCACATCACGGACGAAGCGCGCATCGCCCTGCTGCTGGTAGAACTCGGGATGGACCAGTTGCAGCCAGGCCGCACGCGCGGCGATGGCGAAGCCGCAGGCACCGAGCACGATCACCACCGCAAGCAGGCGGCGGCGCGGGTCGAACACATTGGGCCGGACGCGCGGGCTCATGGCGTGACCACCACCACCTCGGCGCCTTCCGGGAATTTCATGCCGAGCTTGCCCGCGGCGATCTGCTCGATGCGGTTGGTCTCGGACCACATGGCCTGCTCGATCTGCAGCCGGCCGAACTCGATGTTGAGCTCATCGCGGGTCTTCTCCAGCCGCGTGAGCTCGATGAAGGCCTGGCGGTGCTCGTGCCGGGCCAGCACCACGGCGAGGGCGCTGGCGGCGACCAGTCCGAGCAGGAGCAACAGCAGGAAGGCGCGCAGGCTCATGCGCCCTCCCCGGCAGCGGCGGCAGGTACCGTCGCGACCGCCAGCTTCTCCGCCACCCGCAGCACGGCGCTGCGCGCGCGCGGGTTCGCGGCCAGCTCGGCCTCGTCGGCCTTGATCGCGCCGGAGACATCGCGCAGCCGCGGGGTGAACACGACGTCGATCACAGCGCGGCGGTTCGTCGGCGGCGCCTTGGCGCGCTCATTGATGAACTGCTTGGTGATGCGGTCTTCCAGCGAATGGAAGCTGATCACCGCCAGCCGGCCACCCACCTTCAGCGCCCGCTCCGCGGCCTCGAGGCCGGCGACGAGGTCGTCGAGCTCGGCGTTCACGTGGATGCGGATCGC
>DMHI01000033.1 GCA_003449515.1 Lysobacteraceae bacterium
GTGCCGAAGGCCAGCAGCAGCTTCGGGGCGATCTTCAGATGGCGCAGCCAGTGCATGGCGATCCTCGGCGGTCGGAGTGGCGGACGGGGTGCGATCGGAGCAGCGACGGTCAGCGTACCGCGAAGTCGCCGGCGCGACGGATCGAAATCTCGGGGAGGTTGTTGGCGGTGCCGATCCGCCCCGTGGCGCACACGGTCTTGCCCGTGAGGGCTGCGAGATCTTCGCCGATGGCCTCGCGATGCCGGGCCCAGACGCGCACCGAGAACTGATGCCTCGGGAAGGCACCACCGATATAGAGCACGGTGGGCTGGCCTTCGGCGAACTCGGAGAAGCGGCTGCCAGCAACCACGCCACACACCGTGGCATCGCGGCCGATGAACTGCGCGGCCTGGGCGGCCGGTATTTCGCCGCGCACCGCGTCACGGGCGCTGGTGGGCGATGCGGCGAACAGGCTGGCGAGGGCGAGAAGGGGGACGACGAGGCGCATGGCGGGTCTTCCGTATCGAAGCGGCGGATGCCGCGGGTGCGGACAATGCTGAAGGGCGCGTGCAGCCTGCGCCAGCGTGGGCGTGAGGATTCGTGACGGGATCGGCTGGGCGCCGGTTCATTCCGTGATCGCGTTCGCCGCTTAAGCTCGACCCATGCGCCCCAGCCCGCCCGTGTTCGCCGTCCTCCTCGCCGCCGCCGCGATGCTGCTGGGCGGCTGCGCGGCGCGCGAGGGCCCCGACCTCGCGGCGGTGTACGCGCGGGCGACGGAAAACCAGCGTCAACCACCCGTCGTCGTCATCCCCGGATTGATGGGCACCACCCTCGTGGATGCGCGCAGCGGCGAGGAGTACTGGCCCGGACCGCTGTCGCGGCTGGCGTTCAGCGACCACGCCGGATTGGCGCGCAGCGCGCCGGAGTGGATTCCCGAAGATCGCCTCAGGCCGGGGGCGCTGATCCGCGAGCTGGGTGGGGTGGACATCTACGGCCAACTGCTGGGCACGCTCGAGGGCGCCGGGCGCTTCGTGGCGGGCACGCCGGGCGAGCCACCGGGCGATGCGCGGCGGCGCTACTACACGCTGGCCTACGACTGGCGCCAGCCCAATATCGTGGCGGTGCGGCAGTTGCATGCGCTGATCGACCAGCTGCGCCGCGATTTCGACGACCCGGCACTGCGCATCGACATCATCGCCCACAGCAATGGCGGGCTGATCGCCAACTACTACCTGCGTTATGGCCCCGAGGACGTGCTTGAGCAGGCCGGGCCGCAGCCCTGGGTCGAAGGCGGCAAGCGGGTGCGGCGACTGGCGATGCTGGGCACGCCCAACCTCGGCTCGGTGACCAGCCTGCGGCGGCTGCAGCACGGCTTCCGCGTGGGTCTGCGCACGGTGCCGATCGAGGCGTTGGCGAGTTTTTCCACCGTGTTCGAGACCCTGCCGCATCCACGCACGGCGGTGGTGTTCGACCGTCATGGCCGCGCGTTGGCGCTCGATCTGTACGATCCGGTGATCTGGCGCGACAACCGCTGGTCGGTGTTCTCGCCCGAGGTGGAGACGCGTGTGCTCCGGGCCGCTGGCGACGCCAGTGCGGGACGGGTGGCGTTGGCGGTGCTGCGCGCCGATTTCGAGCGCAACCTGCGGCGCGGCAAACGCTTCAACGAGGCGCTGTCGCAGCCGTTTCCGCGCAACGGCCTGCGCATCGCGGCGTTCGGCGGTGACTGCGAGCTCACCCCGGCCGGTGCCGTGCTGGAAACCGTGGGCAACCGTGCCGTGCTGGCATTCGAGCCCAAAGAGGTGCACCAGCCGGTCGCGGGTGTCGACTACAACGCGCTGCTGCTCGCCCCCGGCGACGGGCTGGTGACCCGCGCCTCGCAGGACGCCGCCGCGCTCGGCTTCGTGCCGCTGCGGCAGACCTTCTTCCTGTGCGAGAACCACGCGCGGCTGCTGGCCAACCGCTACTTCCAGAACAACCTGCTGAACTTCCTGCTGGGCCCGTAGCGGCCATGCCCGCCGGCTAGAATCCGTCCATGACCGCTCCCCGCTCCCCTCTCGACGCGTTCAAGCCGATCGCCGGCCGGCTGCTGGAAACCGCGCTGAACCGCGGCCTCGCGCTCGATCCCGATACCCGTGCCGCGCTCGCGCCGCTGCACGGCCAGCGCCTGCGCCTGCAGCTGGAATCGCCACCGCTGGCGCTGGAGCTGCGCGTCGATGGCGAGGCGCTGCGCGTGGGGCCGGTGCAGGCTGAGGAGGCGGATCTTTCCGTGCATGCCGGCATTGGCGCACTGCTCGGCCAGTTGCCGTTCCTCAGGCACGGCAGCGCGGCACCGGCGGGCAGGGTGCGGATCAGCGGCGATGCCGAGCTTGCGCGACGGCTGCAGCACCTCGCCGGCGGCTTCGATCCCGACTGGGCCCAGCCGTTCGCCCAGGCGCTTGGCCCGGTGCTTGGCCCGCAGGTGGCGAAGGCGCTGCGCGAGGCTCTCCGCGAGGCGCGCACACAGGGTGCCGGTTTCGCGCGAGCCAGCGCCGACTACCTCACCGAGGAATCGCGCGATCTGGTGTCGAGGGCGGAGCAGCAGGCCTTCTTCGACGACGTCGACGCCCTGCGCGATCGCGTCGAGCGTGCGGCGGCGCGGCTGGCGCGGCACGCCACAGCGCGCGACAGCAGCGACGCCCGCGGATGAGCGCCGCATGATCGCCGCTCCGCTGCGCGCGCTGCGCATCGTCCGCGTGCTGTTCAAGCACCGGCTGGACGCCCTGCTCGATGGCACGCCCTTCGCCACGCTGCGCTGGCTGCTGCGCCCGCTCGGCCGTGGCACCTCGGCGACGCCGCGCGGCGAGCGCCTGCGCGCCGCCCTCGAGGAGCTGGGGCCGATCTTCGTCAAGTTCGGGCAGATCCTCAGCACCCGCCGCGATCTGCTGCCGCCGGACATGGCCGATGCGCTGGCCCTGCTGCGCGACCGCGTGCAGCCCTTCGACGGCGCGCAGGCGCGGCGCATCATCGAGACCCAGCTCGGCCGCCCGATCGAAACGCTCTATGCCGAGTTCGACGAGACCCCGCTGGCCTCGGCCTCGATCGCGCAGGTGCATGCCGCGCGTCTGCGCAACGCCGATGGCTCGGTGGGCCGCGCGGTGGTGGTCAAGGTGGTCCGCCCCGGCATCGACGCGCAGATCGATGCCGACCTGCGGCTGCTCAAGGCGCTCGCCGAGGTGGCCGCACGCACCCACCCGCGCGCCGACAAGATCCGCCCGCACGATGTGGTGGCCGAGATCGAAGCCACCTTGCGCGGCGAGCTCGACCTGCAGCGCGAAGGTGCCAACGCCTCGGTGCTGCGGCGCTTCTGGCTGGGCAGCGACGATCTCTATGTGCCCGAGGTGTTCTGGACGCATTCGCACGAGCGCGTGCTCACACTCGAGCGGGTCACCGGCATTCCCTCCGACGATATCGCCGCACTCGAGGCCGCCGGCATCTCGCGCAGCAAGCTCGCCGCCAAGGGCGTGCGGGTGTTCTACACGCAGGTGTTCCGCGACAACCTGTTCCATGCCGATGCGCATGCCGGCAACATCTGGGTCGACGACGATCCGGCGCGGCGCGACAACCCGCGCTTCATCGCGCTCGACTTCGGGATCGTGGGCCAGCTCTCGGCCAACGACCAGTACTACCTCGCCGAGAACTTCATGGCGATCTTCCAGCGCGACTACCGCCGGATCGCCGAGCTGCACATCGAAGCCGGCTGGATGCCCGCGCACCTGCGCCTCGACGATCTCGAAGCGGCCACGCGCGCCGTGTGCGAGCCCTACTTCACCCGGCCGCTGGCCGAGATCTCGCTGGGTGAGGTGCTGGTCAAGCTGTTCAAGACCGCGCAGCAGTACCAGCTCACGCTGCAGCCGCAGCTCATCCTGCTGCAGAAGACCCTGCTCAACATCGAAGGCGTGGCGCGCCACCTCGACCCCAAGCTCGACATCTGGGCGGTGGCCGAGCCGGTGCTCGCCGGCATCCTCAAGGACCGCTACAGCCCGCAGTGGCTGGCCGCCGAGTTCGGCAAGCGCCTGCCCGAGATGATCACCCGCGCGCCGGGCCTGCCGCGGCTGATCCACGACTTCCTGGCGGCGCAGGTTGAAGGTCGGCACCGGATCACCATCGACTCGCGCGACATCGCCGAGCTGGCGCGCATCTCGGCGGTGAACCAGCGCGCGGCGGTGTACGCCATCCTCGGCGCCGGCCTGATGATCACCGCAGCGGTGCTCTACGCGCTGGGCGGCGATGCCGCCGGCTGGGGCGGAACACGCACGGTGACGGTGATCGCGGGCATTGGCGCACTGGCCTGCTTCGTCGCGGCGTGGCCGCGACGGAAGTGAGGGCGGGCCCGGCCGCCATCGGCGCCACGGCAGAGGCACCGAACGCCGGCCCAGACCTCACGATCGCGGTGCTGTACGCCGATGAGCGGCTCGCCGTGGTCGACAAGCCGGCGCGCTTGATGGCGCACGACAGCGGCCTCGCCCGCGGCGAGCACGATTTTCTCGCCGACCGCCTGCGCGCGCAGTTCGGCAAGCCCGTCAGCCTGATTCATCGGCTGGATCGCGCGACGTCAGGCTGCCTGCTCGTCGCCTTCGACAAGGACAGCGCGCGGCTTCTGGGTGAGCAGTTCATGGGCCGCGCGGTGACAAAGACCTACCTCGCGGTCTGCCGCGGCTGGCCCGAGCCGGGCGAGGGCCTGATCGACCATCCGCTCGACGGCGGCCCCGGCAAGCCGGAGAAAAAGCCGGCGCAGACGGCCTACCGCGTGCTTGCCACCGGCGCGATGCCCTGGGCCTACGGCGAGCACGCCGAATCGCGCTTCGCGCTGCTCGAGTGCACGCCGCACACGGGGCGATTCCGGCAGATCCGCCGGCACCTCAAGCACCGGCATCACCATCTGATCGGCGACACCAGCCACGGCGACGGCGCGCGCAACCGGATGTTCCGCATGCACCTCGGCGTGCACCGGATGCTGCTGCATGCATGGCGGCTGGCCTTCGATCACCCGCTCGATGGGCGGCGCGTCGGCGTGACCGCGCCGCTCGATGCCGAGTTCGGGAAGGCGCTCCGCGCCTTCGGCTGGAGCATCGCCGACTGCCGCGGGTGATCAGCGTTCGACGATCGCCACCACGCCCATGCCGCCGGCGGTGCAGACGGAAATCAGCACGCGGCCCGAGCCCTTCTGCTTCAGCAGCTTCGCCGCCGTCGCGACGATGCGTGCGCCGGTGGCCGCGAACGGATGGCCGAGCGCCAGCGAGCTGCCGACCACGTTGAGCTTGCTGCGATCGATGCTGCCGAGCGGCGCGTCGAGGCCGAGCTTGTCCTTGCAGAACTCGGCCGATTCCCAGGCCTTGAGCGTGCACAGCACCTGCGCGGCGAAGGCCTCGTGGATCTCGTAGAAGTCGA
>DMHI01000003.1 GCA_003449515.1 Lysobacteraceae bacterium
TGGCGCTGTACGGCGCTGACGTCGTGCCCTTGGTCGCGTTCGGCAAGACGGCCGACCGCATGAGCCGCGGCCACCGCTTCATGCACGACAAGGCGGTGTGGGTCAGCGATGCCGACGCCTACGTCGAGGCGCTGCGTGGTGCCAAGGTGCTGGTCGATGCCGACGAGCGCCGCGCGGCGATCGTCCGCGAAGTGGAG
Organism: Lysobacteraceae bacterium; assembly: GCA_003449515.1. Classification (GTDB taxonomy): domain Bacteria; phylum Pseudomonadota; class Gammaproteobacteria; order Xanthomonadales; family Xanthomonadaceae; genus Silanimonas. Next base: position 198 of record DMHI01000003.1, read on the forward strand.
GCCGCGGCCGCGCAGGCCGGCGGCACCGCCCGCATCACCGAGGACAACCTCGAGCAGGTCAACGGCCTGGTCGAATGGCCGAAGGCCGTGCTCTGCGGCTTCGAGAAGGCCTTCCTGCGCGTGCCGCAGGAGGCGCTGATCTCGACGATGGAGGCGAACCAGAAGTTCTTCCCGGTGCTCGACGCGCAGGGCCGCCTCACCGCGGCCTTCATCGGCATCGCCAACATCATCTCGACGAACGAGGCGGAAGTGCGCAAGGGCTACGAGCGCGTGATCCGCCCGCGCTTCGCCGACGCCGCCTTCTTTTTCGACGCGGATCTGAAGCAGGGCCTGTCGGCGATGAACGAAGGCCTCGTCACCGTCACCTACCAGCAGAAGCTGGGCAGCTACGCCGACAAGGTGGCGCGCATCGCCCAGCTCGCGCGTGCCATCGCCACGGCGCTCGGCGACGATGCCGAGCTTGCGGAAGTCGCCGCCCTGCTGTGCAAGGCCGACCTGCAGAGCCGCATGGTGGGCGAGTTCCCGGAGCTGCAAGGCATCGCCGGCCGCTACTACGCAGTTCACGACGCCGGCCTCGTCGAGCTCTCGCCGGATGCGCGCGCTGCGGTGGGCGCGGCGCTCGACGAGGTCTACGCGCCGCGCTTCGCCGGCGATGCGATCGCGGCCTCGCGCTTGGGTCAGATCCTCGCCATCGCCGAGCGTCTCGACACGCTGGCCGGCGGCTTCGCGGCGGGCTTGAAGCCTTCGGGCAACAAGGACCCGTTCGCCCTGCGCCGCAATGCGCTGGGCCTCGCGCGCACGCTGATCGAAGGCGGGCTCGACCTGAACCTTCTTGGACTTCTTGGCGCGGCATCGGCGGGTGTCCAAGAGTCGATGCGCGCCGTGGACTTCGCCGAGAAGGCGAAGAAGGGTGGTGACGTTGCTCAGGCCTACGGTGCCGTCGCAGGTCACGATGCCGTTGGCGAACTCTACGACTTCATCCTCGACCGCCTGCGCAGTTACTTCGCCGATCGCGGCGTGGGTGCCGCGCTGTTCGACGCGGTGGCGGCGACCAAGCCGGTCTCGCTGGCCGATTTCGCCGAGCGCATCCACGCCCTGCAACGCTTTGCCGAGTTGCCCGGAGCCGCCGCGCTGGCCGCGGCCAACAAGCGCGCGCGCAACATCCTGAAGAAGGTCGAGGGTGTGCTGCCTGCCACCATCGATGCGTCGAAGCTGGTCGAGCCCGCCGAGCGCGAGCTGCACGCCGCACTGGTCGCCGCGCTGGCCGACACCGATGCCACGTTGGCGGCACGCGATTATGTCGCCGTGCTGGGCCGTCTCGCGGCCCTGCGCGGCCCGATCGACGCCTTTTTCGACGGTGTGATGGTGATGGCCGACGACGCCGCGATCCGCGACAACCGCCTCGCCCTGCTGAAGGTGCTGGCCGACCGCTTCGCGGCGGTGGCGGCGATCGAGCAGTTGGCGGCATGAGGGTGCGCACGATCCTGGCGCGGCTGCGCTGCGGGATCGTGCGTTGTGCCGGCATCGGACTGCTGGCCGCCCTGCCGGTTCTGCTGTGGCCCGGCCTGGCGCGGGCAGCAGCTTCCGCGTCGCCGGGTGTCGACGTGGTCGACATCGCGATCGAGGGCATCGAGGGCGACGAGGCCACCACGGTCCGCTCCTCGATGTCGATCGCGAGGCTCTCGCCCGGGCAGCGCAGCGCGCTCACCGAGGCGCGCCTGCAGTTCCTGCTGCGACGGCTGCCGGCGGAGGTGGCGAAGGCGCTCGAGCCCTTCGGTTGGTACGCGCCGACGGTCGTGGTGCGGCGAGAATCCCTGGATCGAGGCTTGCGGATCGTGGTCGATGTCGAGCGCGGTGCGCCGACGCGGGTTCGCACACTCGATGCGGTCCTCACGGGCGATGCACGGAACGACCGCTTCGTGATGCGCGAGCTGTCGAGAATCCGGCCGGCGGTGGGCGAGCGATTTGTCCACGCCGCGTACGAGGCCAGTGCGCAGCGCGTCGATCGCAAGTTGGCCGAGCGTGGCTATTTCAACGCGGATCGCGTCAGCAGCCGGGTGCAGGTGACGCGCGCCGGAGGCCACGCCGACATCCGATTGCACTGGGAGTCGGGGCCGCGCCACGCGATGGGCGAGGCGCGCTTCGGCGACAACCACCTGCGCGATGGACTGCTCGACCCGCTGGTCGACTGGGAGCCCGGCGACACCTATCACCGCAACCGGCTGGTGCGCTTGCAGGATCGGCTGGCGCAGCTCGACTACTTCGCGCTGATCGACGTGGCGCCGGCCGAGGACGCCGCCGACGGGCGGCTGCGCGTGCCGATCGACATCACGCTGACACCGGCCAAGCGCACCGCCTACACCGGCGCGATCCGCTTCGGCAGCGATACCGGCATCGGTGCACGGGCGTCGATCAACCGCCGCTGGGTCAATGACCGCGGCCACAAGCTGCTCGGCGACATCGAAGGGTCGCAGCGCCATGCCAGGGTGAGTGCGCAGTACCGCGTGCCCTCGCTGCGCTGGCTGCCGGGCTGGTGGGCGGGCGGCCTCGACTACCTCTCGGAAGATCCCGATGCCGCGCTCGGCTTCGAGCGGCTCGGCTTGAGCGCCGGTTGGCAGGGTCGGCGCGATCCGCTCTCGCTGTCGGCGCGGATGGTGTTCGCCGAAGAGCGCACGGCAACCCGGCAGCGCGTGGTCATGCCCGCCGGCCGTCGGCAGACGCTGCTGTTCCCGGAAATCACCGCGGCCTACCGGCGCGTGGATGACCCGCTGCAGCCCGATGACGCGCTGCAGGTGACGGCGGCGCTGCGCGGCGGCGTCGTCGATGCGCGGCAGCGCCACGGGTTTCTCCAGGCCGAACTGGGCGCGCAGTGGCTGCACACGATCAGCGACGCGCAGGTGGTGGTGGTTCGTGCCGACCTTGCCACCACGGCGTTCGATGGCGATCCTGACACCCAGGCGTTCCCGGTCTCGCTGCGCTATTTCGCCGGTGGCGACCGCAGCATCCGCGGCTACGGCTACCGCGAGGTGGCGCCGCGTTTCGCCGGCGAGGTGATCGGCGGCCTGCACCGTGCAGTGGCAAGCGTCGAGTACCAGCACTACGTTGTCGATGATTGGGGCGTGGCGCTTTTCGTCGATGCCGGCGATGCGTTCAATTCGCGACGGGCTTTCGACCTCAAGGTGGGTGCGGGCATCGGCGCGCGCTGGCGATCGCCGGTTGGCCTTGTCGGGGTCGATCTGGCGCAGGGCCTCGACCGGGAGGCCGGCGGTGGCCGACGCCTGCACATCGGCTTCGGGGTGGGCTTCTGATGGCCGCCGCCGCGGCCGTTCCGGCGCGCCCGCGCCTTCGCCGCCTGCTGCTGGCGGTGGGCTTCAGCGTTGGCGCCCTGCTGCTGGGCGTGGCGGCGTTCGCGTGGTGGCTGCTCGGCAGCCAGGGCGGGCGCGATCTCGCGCTCGATCGGCTCATCAGCACGCTGCCCGAGGGCACCTTGCGCATCGGCGAACGCGCCGGCAGCCTGGCCGGCGGGCTGCACCTGCGTGAGGTGGTCTACGAGGATGCAGCGGTGCGCATCGCTATCGACGCGCTGCGGCTGCAGCCTCGCCTGCCCGGTGTGGATGCGCCAACGCTGCACCTCGCCGCCCTGCGTGCGCGCGGCGTCGATGTGACGCTGAAAGCGGCCACCGGCGAGCCAGCGCCGCCGTGGCCGGAAATGCTGCCGACACTCGAGCTGCCGCTGGCCGTGCGCATCGATGCCTTCGAGGTGCGCGACGTCGTCGTGCGACCGCCACCGGGCCGCGCGCCGGCGGTCGATGCATCGCCGCCGCTGATCGACCGCGTCGCCGGCACGCTGGTGCTGCAGCGCGGGCGCGTCGCCATCGACGGTCTCGACCTGGAGGCAGCGATCGGGCGCGCGCGCGGTGCCGTGGCCTACGCGCCGGCTGACGGCTTCGCCACCCGCCTCGTCCTCGATGTCGCGCTGGTGGCCGGGGCGCACGCATCGCTCCACGTCGATGGCGACCTTGGCGGCGGTCGCGCGACGCTCGACGGCCGCGCCGGCGGGCCGCTGGCGCTGGCATTCGACTGGCGCGATGGCGGGCGGCTCGACACGCTGGCGTGGACCCTGTCGAGCGAGGCCAGGGCGATCGAGATGGCCGCGCTGGGCCTCGAGGCGCGGGCACCGATCGACGCTGCGCTGCGTCTCGCTGGCGGTGCCGGCGGCGATACCGCGCCGGGGCTGGGCGTCCGGCTCGACGGCCGCGTCGCCCAGGGCGGGATGGTGGCCACGATCGTCGATTCGCGGATCCGCCTGCAGGACCGGACGCTGCACGTCGAGCCGCTCGCGCTCGCCCTGCCCGCCGGCCGTGTCGACCTCACCGGCCGCTATCGCCTCGACGATGGCCTGATGGCGCTGGTGGCGCGCACCGGCGCCCTGGCCTGGGGCGAGGGCGAGGCGCGCGTGGTGGCGGCCGGCGAGGCGGTGCTGTCCGGCACCCACGCGGCCTGGATCGCCGATCTCGATCTCGATCTGGTTCGCGGCGCGCAGCGTGCCACCCTCGTGGGTCGCGCGCGTGGCGATGCGGAAGCGGTGGTGCTGGCCCCCTTCACGCTGACGACGCCGGGGGGTTCGCTTGCCGGCGAGGGCCGTTATGCACGCGGCGAGGCGGCCGGGTTCTCGGGCCGGGCGCGCCTGCGGGCGTTCGACCCGGCGTGGCTGCTGCCCGGCTGGCCCGGTCGACTGGATGCCCGAGTGCGCGTCGACGGCAGCGTGCCGGCCGCCGCCCCGTGGCGTGCCACGGCGGTGTTCAGCGCCATCGACGGTCGCTTGCGCGGGCACCACGTCGGCGGTCAGGCGCGTCTCGACGTTCATGGCGATGCGCTGGCCGTCGACGCCGATCTGGCGCTTGCCGGGGGTCGCATCGCGGCGAAGGGCGCGCTCGCGCCGGCCCTCGACCTCGACGCCCGCCTGCGCACGCTCGATCTTGCGCCCTGGATCGACGGCGCGCGTGGCGTGCTCGACGGCCGGGTGCACCTGCGGGGCCGGGGCGGACGCCCCGCGCTGGAGGCCGATCTGGTCGTGGTCGACGGCGGCTGGAACGACATCGCGCTGCGCCGCCTGCGTGTGCACGGATCGCTGCCCGCCGACGGCGAGGGCCGCATCGAAGGGCGCGCCGAGGGGATCGCGCAGGGCGAGTCGCGTATCGAGGCCATCGATCTCGTCCTCGACGGCCGCATCGATGCAGGCCGCTTCCGCGTGACCGCGCACGGCATCGTGGCTGCGGCGCTGCCGACGCCCGGGGATGCCGCCGGCGGTGGCGTCGCGGCGCACGGCACCTGGCAGGGCGACGACGGCCTGGCGAGCGGCACGCTCACGCTCGATGCACTCGACGCGTCCTTGCCCTCACTGCCCACACTCGCGCTGGTCGCGCCCGCCGCCGTCGCCTGGCGCGATGGTGATGGCTCGCTGCCGACACCGGCCTGCCTTGCGCTGGCCGATGCGGGACGGCTCTGCGCCGGGGGATCGCTTGCGGGCCAGCGGCTCGATGGCGAGATCGCGCTGCACCTCACCGACCTCAGCCTGCTCGAGCGGCTCAGTGCCGACATCGTCGCGCCGCGCGGCGTGATCGAGGGCCGCCTGCGGCTGTCGGGCAGCCCCGCCGCACCGCGCTGGCAGGGTGCGGTGGTCGCCGATCCGCTCGCGTTCGAGCTGCCGGCTCTCGGCATCGCCGTGGTCGATGGCGCGCTGCGCATCGAAGGCGGCGAGCAGGGCCAGTTGCGCCTGCGCGGTCGCCTGCCCACCGGTGACGGTGCGCTCGAGATCGGCGGCCAGTGGAGCGACGACGCGCGGCGCAGCGCGTTCGCCATCCGCGGCAGCGATGTGCGCGTGCTCGACACCGCGGAAGCCCGGGTGTGGATCAGCCCGGATCTCGAGATCGACGTGGCGGAAGGCCTCGCCACCCTGCGCGGCCGCGTCGACGTGCCGCGCGCCGTGCTCGCGCTTGAACGGTTCGAGCAGGACATCGGCGTGTCACCGGATGTGCTGGTGATCGACGATCCGCCGGCGGCGGCCGCGCCCGGCCTGCGGCTCGACGCCGCCTACACCGTCGCACTCGGCGACGACGTGCGCCTGCGCGGCTTCGGCTTCGATGGGCGGCTCGCCGGCGAGCTCGAGGTGCGTGATCGTCCCGATCGCGAGCCGCGCGCCCGCGGTACGCTGACGCTGGCTGGCGAGGTGCGCGCCTACGGGCAGCGCCTCGATCTCGAACATGGCGTGCTGCGCTGGAGCCGCGTCGCCATCGACGAGCCAACCATCGATATCCGCGCCGTGCGCCCGGATTCCGAGCCCGAGGTGGGGGTCGCCATCACCGGCACCGGCGGTTCGCCCGTTGTCGATGTCTGGTCGCGACCGCCGCTGCCGCAGGCCGAGGCCTTGTCCTGGCTGATGTTCGGGCGGCCACTGGCCAGCGCCGATGGTTCCGACGCCGCGCAGTTGCAGCAGGCGGCGATGGCGCTCGGTGGCAGCGCGGCGGTGCAGGCGCTGGCCGGTCGGGTTGGCTTCGACACCGCCAGCATCGGCGAGTCGCGCTCGCTGGGTGGCACGGTGCTGACCGTGGGCAAGCGCGTCACTCCCCAGCTCTACGTCAGCTACGGCATGGCGCTGTCCGGCACCGGCCAGGTCGTCACCGTCACCTACGCGCTGCGGCGTTGGCTGTCGCTGCAGGTGGAAGCCGGAATCGAGCAGCGCATCGAGCTCGAAGCCCGGTTCGAGCGCGACTGAACGCCGGGCTCAGGCCGGCGCGACAAACCAGACCCGGCCGATGAGGCCGTCGGTGCCCTGCTGGTAGATCGCGACGACCTCGCGTGGGCCGCCGGGCAGGCCGACCACGCGTTCGTGGTCGATCACCCGTGCGCCGAGGTCGATGCGGTGCGCGAGATGGGCGTGGAGGGCCGCGTGCACGAAGCGCTCCCGCGCGTAGAACGCCTGCAGCGCCTCGCGACCGAGCAGGAAGGGCGCGTCATCGGGATGGCGTTGGCAGCGCACATCGGCACTGAAGCAGGCGGCGAAGGCACCGGCGTCGTGGGCGTTGTAGGCGTCGAGTTGGCGCTGCACCAGTGCGGCGAAGGGCGGGCAGTGGATCGATTCCATGCGATGGCTCCGACGGCATGTGGCAAAAAACGACAGGCCGCCTCGCGGCGGCCCGTCGATTGCCGGGGTTGAGCCGGCGGGTTGCGGCGCAGCGACCGCGCCGATCAGAACGTCAGGTTGAGCGCGAGGCTGAGGTTCTCGCGATCCACCACATCGTCGCCGAAGCGGCCGCTGTAGGTCAGGCTGCCGCCGAAGGTTTCGTTGAAGTGGAAGCCGAGGCCGACATCGGCGCTGGTCCACTCCCCGCCGGGTGCGAAGCCGGCCAGCGCGAAGCGCCCGCCCATGCTGTTGGAGCCGGCATTGACGGTGGCGCGGTCGGTCTTGTCCTCGCGGTTCCACGCCACGCGGGCGAACGGCGTGAGCGTGTCGAAGTCGGCCTGCAACTGCCAGCCGGCGCGGGTCACCATCGACTCGCGGGTGAACTCCTGGAAGTTCATCGAGGTCGAGGTGATGCCGTCCTCGCTGTAGCCGCCGACCGTCACCTCCTGCCACACCACGCCGGCGAACGGGCCGTGCGCGAAGGTCTCGCCGCGGAAGGTGTAGCCGACGCCGAGCTCGGCGGCGAGGTGGTCGGCGTCGGTCTCGCCGTTCTCGATGCGCGTCGTCGCGCCGAGCGCGATGCGGCGGGCGATGTCGATATTGGTGGTGCCGCCGCTGATCACCGTGCTCAGGTCGAAGCCGCCGAAGCGCAGCACACCGTAGCCCGACAGCAGCACCGAGTTGCCGTCGATGGTGCCGCCGAGCGGATCGAGGTTCTGGTTGCCCATGCTGGCCGCGACGCCGACGCTGAAGGTCTCGTTGACGCGGAAGGAGGCGCCGCCGGTGGCGTTGAAGGCGGTGCTCTCGCCGCCGGGAGAGAAATCGCTGCCGGCGAAATCACCGCTGCCGCCGTTGGCCACCAGATAGCCGCGCAGGCTGCCCTCCCCGGCCTCGCCGACCGCGGCGTCGGCGAACAGGGCGCGGCTGATCACGCCGCCATGCGCCTCGTAGGCCGCGATCGCCGTTTCCGGTGCCAGCGACACGATGGTCGGGGCATGGATGGTGGCGATCGTCACCTGCGCCAGCAGCCGGTGCGCGGCGCCCGTCGGGTGCACGCCGTCGGCGAACAGGAAGGTGTCGGCGGCGTTCGCTGCCACCAGCGTGTTGCGGTTGCAGAACAGCGAGCTGTTGTCCGGCAGCACGGCGAGGTTGCAGGCGGTGCCGGTGACATTGCTGAAGCCGAAGCTGCCCGGGTTGGCGCGCACCTCGTCGACGAGGCCGAAGACGTTGACCGGAATGATGCCGGTGCCGAGCTGCGACAGCCCGGCGCTGAGCGTCTGGTTGTAGGCGACGGCCGAGAGTGTGCCGAGCGGGCCGGCCGCGGCCAGCGGGCCCGACAAGAACTGCGGCGTCACGCCGAGGTTGGGCAGGTTCAGCACCACGATATTGCGCGCGCCGGCGGCCTGCAGGCGGCCGATCTGCTGCACGGTGGCGGTGCCGATGGCGACGCCGCCAAGCTGGGCGCTGGCCTGCGCGGTGGCCGGGGTCTGGGCCCAGATCGGCAGCGCGCCGAAGATGTCGTTGGCGCCCATCCACACGGTGTAGAGCGCGTTCGGGTTGGCGGCGTTGCTGGCGCCGAGGTGCTGGCCGATCTGCACGTTCAGACGCGGCACGGTCGGTGCCGAGCAGGGCGGCGTGGTGGGGCCGGTGGCGGTGAGCGAGCAGGCACCGCCCCAGGCGAAGTTGCTGCCACCCACCAGGGAGGCGGTCTGGGTGAGGCCGAAGTGGCGGGCCAGCAGCTCGACCATCACCGGATCGGGGTTGGTGGTGAAACTCTGGCTCGGGCCGCCGGCCGGGTTCCGCGCTAGGCCGACGTTGCCGGCGTCGGAGAGGCTGTCGCCGAAGCTGACGACGCCGCTGAAGCGCTGCGCATGGGCCGA
>DMHI01000128.1 GCA_003449515.1 Lysobacteraceae bacterium
GCCGCGACGCTGGGCTTGGAATTCCAGCGCATGCAGTTCACCGCCGACCTGCTGCCCTCCGACATCCTCGGCGTGTCGGTGTACGACCAGAACGATCGCGGCTTCCGCTTCCATCCCGGGCCGGTGTTCACCCAGCTGCTGCTGGCCGACGAGATCAACCGCGCGCCGCCGCGCACGCAGAGCGCGCTCCTTGAAGCGATGGCCGAGCACCAGGTCAGCGTCGATGGCGTCTCGCATCGGCTGCCGGCGCCGTTCTTCGTGATCGCCACGCAGAACCCGGTCGATCTCTCCGGCACCTTCCCGCTGCCGGATTCGCAGCTCGACCGCTTCCTGCTTCGCTTGTCGATGGGCTACCCGGATGCCGAGGCCGAGCGCGCGATGCTGGCCGGCCGCGACCGCCGGCTGATGATCAACGAGACGCTGCCGCGGCTCGCCGCCGACGACGTGCTGGCGCTGCAGAAGGCCGTCGACGGCGTGCACGCCAGCGACGCCCTGCTCGACTATGTGCAGCGCCTGCTGGTGGAAAGCCGCCGCCACGCCGGCGTGCGCGTCGGCCTGTCGCCGCGTGCCGGCCTCGCCCTGCTGCGTGGCGGCCGCGCCCACGCGCTGCTGCTCGGTCGCGCCCACGTGCTGCCCGACGACGTGCAGGCGCTGTTCGTAGCGGTGGCCGCGCATCGTCTGGTGACCGACGTCGACGGCGCGGGCCGCGACGCGCTGGCGGCCTCGATCCTGAAGGCGGTCGCGGTCGACTGACGATGGCGGCGAAGCCCGGCGCGTCCGATCGCATCGAAGCGGCCCTCGCGCGCCTGCCGTTCGTGCGCGGACGCCAGCCCGAAGCGTTGCCGGTCACGCTCGACCGCAAGCGCATCTACGTGCTGCCGACGCGTCAGGGCCTGCTGGTGGGCGTGATTCTGCTGGCGATGCTGCTCGGCGCGCTGAACTACAACAACAATCCCGGCCTGCTGCTGGCCTTTCTGCTGCTGGCGGTGGTGCACAACGGCGCGGTGCTGGCGCACCTGCGGCTCTCCGGGCTCAGCATCACCGCGTTGCAGGCCGAGCCGGTGCACGCCGGCGATACCCTGCAGCTGCGCTTGCGCCTCACCTCCGGAGCGCGCTCCCGCGAGGGCGTGGGCCTGCGCGTGGGCCACGGCCCCGAGGTGCTCGTGCCGGCATCGGCCGAAGCGCCGGGGGGCGACGGCGAGCTGCTGCTCGCCCTGCCCGCGCCGCGCCGCGGGCTGCTCGAGCTGGGCCGCCTGCGCGTCAGCACCACGCGGCCACTGGGCCTTGCGCGCGCCTGGAGCTGGCTGCGCCCTGCGGAAACGCTGCTGGTCTATCCGGCACTGGAGGCGCAGGCGCCACCGCTGCCCGGCAGCAGCAGCGCCGACGCCGCCCGACCGCGCGCGCAGCGCAGCGGCGAGGACACCCACCACCTGCGCGACTACCGCAGCGGCGACGCGCCCCGGCAGATCGCCTGGAAGTCGAGCGCCCGCCTCGACCGCCTGCTGGTGCGCGAATACGAAGCGGGCTCGGCCGGCGACGTGGAACTCGAGTGGCCAGCCCTGCGGCACCTGCCCTACGAGGCGCGTATCGCGCGGCTGGCGCGCTGGGTGGTCGACGCCGAACGCGCCGGCAGGCGTTACCGCCTGGTGTTGCCCTCGGGGGCGATCGGCCCGGCGCGTGGATCCGAGCATCGCCACGCCTGCCTGCGCGCACTGGCGCTGCTGCCCGAGGCCGGAGCGTGAGCGTCGATAGCGCGCAGCGTCGCGTGCTGGTGCTGGCGGTGCTGGGCGCGGTGCTGCCGCTGCTGCTGCACCTGCCCGGTACGGCGGCGGCAGGCATCGCCGCGGTCGCCGCGGTGGCCGGTTGGAGCGCCTTGCACCAACCGCTCCCGGTCGCGCTGCGCCTGCTGCTGGTCGCCGTGATCAGCGCCGCGGTGCTGGTGGGCTTCGGATTCCGGCTGGGCCGCGACGCCGGCAGCGCCCTGCTGCTGGCCATGCTGGTGCTCAAGCTCGCCGAGCTGCGCGACCCCGGCGACGCGCGCCGCCTCGCCGCCTATGCGCTGTTCGCGCCGTTCGCCGCCTTCCTGCAGGATCAGGGCCCCCTCACCCTCGCGCTCGGCCTGTTCGCGTCGATCGGCACGCTGCTGGCGATGGCCCGACTCGCCGCAGCGCCGCGCCCGCCGCCGCCGCTGGCCACCGGGCTGGGCGAAGTCGGGCGCAGCCTGCTGCTCGCGCTGCCCCTCGCACTCGCCGGCTTCTGGCTGTTCCCGCGCCTGCCCACGCCGCTGTGGGGCCTTCCCGAGAACGCGCTGGCACGCAGTGGCATCAGCGGATCGATGACACCCGGCGACTGGATCGATCTGCTCGCCGACGACACACCGGCCTTCCGTGTCCGCTTCGAGGGCCCGCGGCCACCCTCCGAGCAGCTCTACTGGCGCGGCCCGGTGCTCACCCGCTTCGACGGCCGCCGTTGGACGGAAAACGAATCGCTGGCGCGCCTCCCGCCCCCGGCCCTGCCCACCGGCCCGGTGCTCGCGCGCTACACGATGACGCTGGAGCCCACCGAGCGGCGCTACGTGTTCGCACTCGAGAGCCCGTCCGCCCCGCCCGCCCCGCTGGCTGTCGGCTTCGACGCGACCCTGCGCAGCCCGGAGGCGCTGCGGACGCTGGCGCAATTCACCCTGCAGGCGGTTGCCGTCAGCGGCTACCAGCCCGAGCTGGACGATGCGCTGCGCCGCGCACACCTCGCCCTGCCCGCGGGCTTCAACCCGCGCACCCGGGCCCGCGCCCTCGCCTGGCGCAGCGAGGCCGCCAGCGATCACGCCTACATCCGCCGCGTGCTCGCCTGGTTCAATGCCGAGCACGCCTACAGCATCAGTGCCCCGCCGCTCGGCCGCCATACCGCCGACGAGTTCCTGTTCGACACCCGCGAGGGCTTCTGCGAGCACTTCAGTTCGGCCTTCGTCATCCTGATGCGCGCGGCGGGCATTCCGTCGCGGGTCGTCAGCGGCTACACCGGCGGCGTCGAGAACCGCGTCGGCGGCTTCTGGGTGGTGCGGCAGATGGACGCGCACGCCTGGGCCGAGGTGTGGCTGCCCGGCGAGGGCTGGCGGCGCGTCGATCCCACCGCCGCCGTCGCGCCCGAGCGCATCTTCGACACGCTCGACGACCAGATCGGCGAGGGCGGCGGCTTCGGCGCGGCGATGCGCCCAGTGTTCGACTTTGGCGACAGCCTGCGCGAGGCCTGGAACAATTTCGTCGTCGCCCACGACGCCGCGCGCCAGGCCGAGCTGCTGCGCGGCCTCGGCTGGTCGGGCGCGGGCGCGGCGCAGGTTGCGCAGGCCTTCGTGATCGCCGCCGGCATCGCCCTCGGCCTGACCCTGCTCATCCTTCTGCGCCCGGCGCGAAGCGGGCGCGACCCGCTGCTGCGCGCCTGGCGGCGCTTCCTGCAACGACTGGCGAAGCGCGGAATCGCGAAACGCCCCGACGAGAGCGCCGCCGGCTTCCTGCGCCGCATCGAGGACACGCAAGCGGGCCTCGACGCCGCCAGCGTGGCGCTGCTGCGGCGATTCATCGCCCTGCGCTACGCCGCAGCGGAGACGCCCGCCACCGATGCCGCCAACCCCGGCCATGCGGCACTGACGCGCGACCTCCGTCGCCATCGCCCGCCGCCGCTCAGTGCCCGTTGACCCTTCGGCATCGACCGTGCGGCGCCATGCCCAGAACCCACGCCGCTGGCGAACAGTCAGCCGGATGGCCGCCGCCGCCGTCCTGCTCCGGCCCGGCGCTGGATCAGCCCGGCGGCCAGCTCAGCGCGCGGCCGGCCAACAGGTGCAGGTGGATGTGGAACACCGTCTGCCCGCCGTCGCCATTGCAGTTCATCACCACGCGGTAGCCGTTGTCGGCGAAGCCCTGCGCCTTCGCCCAGCCAGCCGCGGCAAGCATCAGCCGCCCCAACAGCTCGGCCTGCGACGGCGTGGCGTCGTTGAGCGTGGCGATCGGCTGCTTCGGGATGAACAGCACGTGCACCGGCGCCTTCGGCGCGATGTCGCGGAAGGCCAGCACGTGCTCGTCCTCGAAGACGATGTCGGCGGGGATCTCGCGGCGGATGATCTTGTCGAAAATCGTCTCGGGCATGACGGGCTCCAGCGGTTCGTCCAGAGGATGCCAGCGCCGGGCGGCGCGGTGTAGCCCGCGTCAACCGGCGGCTTCGCTGCGCTGCCCGAAGGCGTGCGCCAGCGTGCCGCGGTCGACGTATTCCAGCTCGCCGCCGAGCGGCAGGCCCTGCGCGAGTCGGCTCGGCGTGACGCCCGCAGCGCGCGCCATCTGCGCCAGGTAGTGCGCGGTGGCTTCGCCTTCGACGGTGGCGTTGGTGGCGATGATCATCTCGCGCACCTCGCCGTCGGCGAGCCGCGTGCCGAGCAGGTCGAGCCCGAGCTGGCGCGGGCCGATGCCGTCGAGCGGCGAGAGCCGGCCCTGCAGCACGAAGTACAGCCCGCGATAGCCGGTGGCCTGCTCGATGGCGAGGCGATCGGCCGGCGTCTCGACAATGCACAGCACGCTGCGGTCGCGCGAGGCGCTGGCGCAGATCGCACAGACCTCGCTCTCGCTGAAGTCGCGGCACTGCGCGCAGTGGCGGATGCGCTCGACGGCCGCCTGCAGCCGCTCGGCGAGGCGCGACGCCCCCTCGCGGTCGCGCTCGAGCAGGTGGTAGGCCATGCGCTGGGCGCTCTTCGCACCGACGCCCGGCAGCACGCGGAAGGCCTCGATCAGCTGCTCGAGCAGGCTGGTGCTCAATCCGGGCCCCCACTCATGCGCCGGAAGGGTTCGCGGGCTTCACGCGCATCAGCCGCCGAACATGCCCTTCATGCCGGGCGGGATCGGCATGCCCGCGGTCGCCGCCGACATGCGCTTCGACGACTCCTCGTTGATCTTCGCCACCGCGTCGTTCAATGCGACCAGCAGCAGGTCTTCGAGCATCTCGGCGTCGCCCAGTGCCTGCGGGTCGACGTGTACCTTGCGGGCGTCGAACTTGCCCGACAGCGTGATGCTCACCAGACCGCCGCCAGCGCTGCCGGTGACTTCCAGCGCGGCCAGTTCGTCCTGCGCCTTCTTCATGTTGTCCTGCATGCGCTGCGCCATCTGCATGGCCTGCGCGATGTTTCCGCCTTTGAACATGGCTTACTCCTCGATCGGTCGGATGGAACCGTCGACCACCTTGGCGCCCTGCGCCACGAGGTGCTGCACGACGGGGTCGGAATGGAAGCGCGCTTCGGCGGCCTGCTGGCGCTCGGACTTCACGCGCTGCTGGCGGTCGAACAGGGTCTCGCTCGCCGCATCGGCGCTGGTGCCCGCGGTGCCGGCTCCGGCGGAGGCACCGCGCGGCGCATCAACGAAACGCAGCACCGGCGCACGCCCGAACAGCGGCGCGAGCGCCTCGGCCAGCCGACGCACGCTGATGTCGGTGCGCATCGTTTCGCCCTCGGGCGACAGCGCCAGCGTCAGCCCGTCGGCTTCGCCGCTGACGAAGCGCGCATGCGCGGCCAGTTGTCCCGCCGGACCGCTGACCGCGTGGCGCTGCAGCGCGCCCAGCCAGTCCTCGTTGGATGCGATCGGCGCGGGCACGGGATCGAACGCGCGCGCGGCGCTGCCGCCCATCGCTGCCGCTTCGGCGAACGGCGAAGGCGGCGCCTTGCGCGGTGCCGGTGCGTTGACCACCGGCACCGACACGCTGCGGGCCTGGTCGCTGGACGACGCCGTGGCTCGCGGCGCGTCCGCCACGCGCTCACCGCCGCGCGGCCCCGGTCTGGGCGCATCGCCGGCGGGCATCGGCTTGAACGCGAGCATCCGCAGCAGGGCCATCTCGAAGCCCACACGCGGCGTCGGTGCCAGCGCGAGGTCGCGGCTGCCGGTGATCGCCATCTGGTACCAGAGCTGCACGAGTTCCGCCGGCACCTGCGTGGCCAGCGCCCCGGTGTCGACGCCATCGACCGCACGCGCGGCCTCCGGCACCAGCTGCTTCACCTGCACCGCATGCAGCGCGGCCGCGACGTCGTCGAGCACCTGGGCGTAGTCGGGCGAGTAGACCGCCATCGCTTCGATCTGCGCCAGCAGCGCGGGGCCGTCGAAGCTCGCCAAGGCCGCCAGCA
>DMHI01000231.1:0-283 GCA_003449515.1 Lysobacteraceae bacterium
GCGAGATCGGCGGTCGCATCGACCGTGGCCAGGGCGTTCGGATCGCGGGGATCGGGTGGCGTCACGCCGTTGACGGTGGCAGGCGGCGCAGCGCCGAGGGTGTCGAGCGGAATCTCGCGGGTGATGAACTCGCCTTCGGGCGGGTCCGGCACCGCGATGGGCACATCGGCGGCATCGGCCGCGCCCCTTCTCTCGGGCCCGATGACGATCATCGGAACAAAAATGACCGCCAGCGCACCGAGCACCAGCGCGCCGATCAGTCGCTGCTTGACCTTGACGTCCA
>DMHI01000231.1:590-768 GCA_003449515.1 Lysobacteraceae bacterium
TGCTTGACCTTGACGTCCATCGGACTTCCGAACGGAGGGGACACGGAATTATAGGCGTTCGCCCTCGCCTGCCCCAGCCGCGTCGATGGCGCGGGTTCAGACCGGGGACGAGGCCAGTGCCGCGACGGTATGGAAGCTGCCGAACACCAGCACGCGGCCGGCCGCGCCGGCGGTGGCG
>DMHI01000231.1:1093-4621 GCA_003449515.1 Lysobacteraceae bacterium
CCGGCCGCGCCGGCGGTGGCGCGCGCCGCAGCCAGGGCCGCGTCGAGGCTGGCGTGCGCATGGACGCCGGCCGCAGCGCCGCTGCGCACACGGGCTTCGAGCGCCTGCGGGCCGATGCCGCGCGGCCCGGCATCGGTGATCGGGCCGAGGTGCCAGGTGCCGATGTGCGGCGCGAGCGCGGCCACGATCCCTTCGATGTCCTTGTCGGCCAAGGCCGCGAACACCGCGGTGGTGGGCTTCGGGTTGGCCGTCAACCATGCGGCGAGCTGGCGCGCGCCCTGCGGGTTGTGCGCCACATCCACGACCACCTCCGGCGAGGTGCCGATGCATTGCAGACGACCGGGTACGCGGGCCGCCGCAACGCCGGCGGCGAAAGCCCCATCGGCGATGGCGAGTGGCGAGGCGCGCAGGGCCGCGACGGCGGCAGCGGCATTGTCGAGTTGCGCCGGCACGGCCAGCGCCGGATACGGCAGCGCGATCTGGAAGCCCGGTTCACGCCAGACCCAATGATCCTCGAAGCGGTCGACGAGGTAATCGCTGTGGCCGCGGATGGCGATGGTGCCGAGCGCGTAGGCGCGGCGCAGCAGGCTGCCCGGCGGGTCTTTCTCGCCGAACACGGCGATCTTCCCCGCGCGCAGGATGCCGGCCTTCTCCGCACCGATGCTCTCGCGGTCCGGGCCAAGGTAATCCATGTGGTCGAGGTCGACGGTGGTGATCACCGCCACGTCGGCATCGACGAGGTTGGTCGCGTCGAGCCGGCCGCCGAGACCGACTTCGAGGAGGACGAGGTCGAGACCGGCGCGCTCGAACAGGTCGAAGGCCGCCAGCGTGGCGTACTCGAAATAGGTGATCGGCGTGTCGCCGCGGGCCGCGTCGATGCGTTCGAAGGCGGCAACGATGGCGTCATCGCTCGCATCGACGCCGTCGATGCGGATGCGCTCGTTGAAGCGCCACAGATGCGGCGAGGTGTAGGTACCCACGCGCAGGCCGGCCGCGCGCGTGATCGCTTCGAGGAAAGCCACCGTGCTGCCCTTGCCATTGGTGCCGCCGACGGTGATGACCACCGGCGCGGGCTTGGGCGCGAGACCCATCGCCAGCGCCACCGCGCGCACGCGATCGAGCCCCATGGCGATGGCCTGCGGGTGTTGCTGCTGGATGCGGATCAGCCAATCGGCGAGCGGAAGCGGCATGGGCAAGGCGGTGGGCATGGGCCGCCATTATCGCTGCCACCTTCCCCGCCCAGCGATGGCTGGCGCACGCCGTGCTGGGCTGGGCGCGGACGGGCGCGGCCCCGAAGCTGAACGCGACGATGCCCGCAACTTGCGTTTTTTGCGCTTTACGCGCATTTTGCGCCCAAGGGCCGCTCCGGCCCCGGAGGTGATGCCATGAGCACCCGCGTCCGCGAATCGTCGGCGGCCTATCCGCTGGAACCCCTGCCCGCCACCACGGTGCGCCGCGACTGGGCCACGGCCAAGAGCCGGCTGCGCGCGAAGGGCGCACTGGCCCTGACCAGCCACGACCGCGTCGAGGCTGTGCTGCTCGACCCTGCGGCCTACGAGGCCCTGGTCGCCCGCGCCGAAGCCGCCGACCGCGCCCTGCTCGATGGCCTGACGGCGCGCTTCGACGCGCGTCTTTCCGCGCTGAAGAACCCCGATGCCGCCACGCGCCTGCGCGCCGCGTTCAGCCGCGAAGGCCACTTCGACGCCGCGCCACGCGCCGGGGACAGCTTCTGAGCGCGAGGCCGGTGCTCTACGTCCTC
This sequence comes from Lysobacteraceae bacterium, assembly GCA_003449515.1. Lineage (GTDB taxonomy): Bacteria > Pseudomonadota > Gammaproteobacteria > Xanthomonadales > Xanthomonadaceae > Silanimonas. Next base: position 2,853 of record DMHI01000231.1, read on the forward strand.
GCCGGCGTCAACGGCGGGGGCAAGAGTTCGATCGGCGGCCAAATCCTGCGCGATGCCGGCATGGACTGGTTCAACCCCGATGACTGGTCGCGCGCCCTGCAGGCCGCGGGCCGGCCACGCGAAACCGCCGAGGGCGAGGCCTGGGCCGAGGGCCAGCGCCGGCTGCGGCATGCGCTCGAACAGCACGAGAGCTTCGCCTTTGAAACGACACTCGGCGGGCGCTCCGTCACCGCGACGCTGATCGAAGCGACGCGCACGCACGAGGTGCTGGTCTGGTATGTCGGCCTCGACAGCGTGGAGCGGCACCTCGAGCGCGTGGCCCTGCGCGTGCGCCACGGCGGCCACGACATTCCGGCGGCGAAGATCCGCGAGCGCCATGTCAGTTCGATGGCCAACCTCGTGCGCCTGCTGCCGCATGTGGCAGCCATCCAGGTCTTCGACAACTCGGCCACCGTGCCGGAAGGCCAGCCGCTGAAGCCGCCCCGGCTCGTGGCGAAGATCGAGGCCGGGCGTCTGCGTTGGCCGGCGCTCGGTGCGCTGGCCAGCGTGCCGCGTTGGGCGGCGCCGGTGGTGGAAGCGGCCCTGCCTGCACCGCGCTGAAGGTCAATCCTGGCAGGCCCGGCGCGCGTCGCCATCGACGACGCGCACCGGCTTCGATCCCCCGGCTCACAGCGCCCGATGCACCGCCTCACCGAACAGCGCCGTGTGATGCGCGCAGTCGTTCAGGCGAACGATCTCCAACGCCTCCGCCGTCGGGCCTTCGAGCAGGTTCAGCGTGGTCGGCGCCTGCCGGAAGCCCCAGACCTTCGACAGCGGAATGCCAAGGATGCGGCAGAGGATCACGCGGTTCACCGCGTCGTGCGCGACCAGCAGCAGGGTGTCGTCGTCGCCGAGGCCCTCGCAGGCGCGGGCGAAGCCGCGCCACGCGCGCTCCAGCACCACCGGCAGCGACTCGCCGCCGGGGCCTGGCATCAGCACGGTGTCGGGCGCCTCGCGCCAGGCCGCGAGGCGTTCGCCGTCCTCGGCGCGGATCTCGCTGGCGAGCTTGCCTTCCCAGGTGCCGTGGGCGATTTCCATCAGCTCGGCATCGAGGCCCAGCATCGCGGCGCGGCCTTCGCCCAGCGCGACTTCCGCCGTGCGCCGCGCTCTGGTGAGCGGCGAGGCGACGGCGCGGGTGATGCGGACGTCGGCGAGGCGCTCGGACAGCAGGGCCGCCTGTCGTTCACCGACGGGCGACAGCGGGATGTCGATCTGGCCCTGATAGCGGCCCTCGGCGTTCCACAGCGTTTCGCCGTGACGTGCAAGCAGGACACGCATGGCTCAGACCTGCTGCAGCGAGAGCACGCCGGGAATGGCGCGCAGGGTGGCGAGGTTGGCATCGTCCATCGGACGGTCCAGTGTGATCGCCGCGCGGGCCTGGCCATCGCCGGCCGCACCCAGCGCGAAGTTCACGATGTTGATGCCGGCGGCACCCAGCCGGCTGCCGACGGTGCCGATCATGCCGGGGCGGTCCTCGTTGCGCATCAGCAGCACCGGCTGCAGCGGATCGAACTCGATCTCCACACCGTCGAAGCGCACCACGCGCGGGCCGCGGTGCAGCGTGGCTTCGATCTCGCGCGTGCGCTCGGTGCCGTCATCGGTGACGCCGGTGATGCGCACGCGGAGCAGGCGATCGAAACCGTCGCCGTCGCCGCCCACCGTTTCGGCCACCGTCAACCCGCGCGCCGCGGCTTCGGCGAGTGCATTGACCGGCGTGACGCGGCCCGAGG
>DMHI01000011.1:0-824 GCA_003449515.1 Lysobacteraceae bacterium
CGGCGGCATCCAGGCGCGCATCGATGCGCATCGGGATGCCGGCTGCGACGTGGTGCTGGTCTGCGCCCCGGCGCTGGTCGACGACAGCCTGAAGGCCTGCGAGCACCGCGGCCCGGCGAACACGGCGGCGCTGACCGGCCTGATGGGCCGCGGCGCGTTGGGCTGGCAGGGCCTGATCGCCGACGCGCGCTATCCCGCCATCCAGAATGCACTGACCGGTGCGCAGCCAGTCTGAGCGTGTCGATCCGATAGACCCCCATGAGCACCCGCGCATGAGCAGTCCCACCCTCGCCGACGCCCTGCGTGAGTCGCGCGTCATCCACGATCGCGTTGCGATCAAGCGCGCCATCACCCGTCTTGCGGCGGAACTCCGCGCCGAGTACGGACGCGATGCGCGGCCGCCGCTGTTCCTCACGGTGATGAACGGCGGGATGCTGTTCGCCTCCGGTCTGGCGCTCGAGGCTGGCATCGACTTCGAGTTCGACTATCTGCACGCCACGCGCTATCGCGGAAAGACCAGTGGCGAGAAACTGGTCTGGCTGCATCGGCCGCAGACGCCGCTCAAGGGCCGTCGCGTGCTGGTGGTCGACGACATCCTCGACGAGGGCAACACGCTGGTCGGCATCACCGGGTGGTGCCGCGACCAGGGCGCGGCGGATGTGCGCGTGGCGGTGCTCTGCCGCAAGGTGCACGAGCGTTGCGCGCCGGGCGCACACGCCGAGCACATCGGCCTTGACGTGCCGGACTTCTACGTCTTCGGCTACGGCATGGATTTCCACGAACAGGGCCGGAATCTGCCGGCGATCTACGCCTGGGAGCCGAAG
>DMHI01000011.1:1257-3001 GCA_003449515.1 Lysobacteraceae bacterium
CTCGAAGGCGTGGAAACGCAGGTCGTCGAGACGCCCTACGGCAGGCCGTCGGCGCCGCTGCGCGTCGGCGCTTTCGGGCCGCATCGCATCGCCTTCATGGCGCGCCACGGCGAAGGCCACGCGCTGCCGCCGCACCGCATCAACTACCGGGCCAACCTGTGGGCGTTGAAGTCGATCGGTGGCGCGCGCGTTATCGCCGTGAACTCGGTCGGCGGCATCACCGAGGCTTGGGGCCCGCGCGTGATCGGCGTGCCCGACCAGATCATCGACTACACGCAGGGCCGCACGGTGAGCCTGTGGGACGGCGAGGGCGAGGCCCTGCACGTCGACTTCGGCGAGCCGTACACGCCGGCGCTGCGGCGTGCGCTGGTCGAGGCGGCGAAGGCCGCGGCGGTGCCGGTGGTCGACGGTGGCTGCTACGCCGCCACACAGGGCCCGCGCCTCGAAACCAGGGCCGAGATCGAGCGCCTGCGCCGCGACGGCTGCGACCTCGTCGGCATGACCGGCATGCCGGAGGCGGCCCTCGCCCGCGAACTCGGCCTCGACTATGCCTGCCTCGCCATCGTCGCCAATTGGGCGGCCGGGCGCGCGCCGACCGAGGAGGTCATCACCCTCGACGAGGTGCTCGCCAACATGGCCGCCGCCACCGCGCCGCTGCCGGGACTGCTGCGCGCACTGCGCTTCTGAGCGCGCAGCGACCCGCCCCGCCGGCAAGCGGCACCTCAGTGCCGCCCGCTCTTCCCGGCATGCAGGGCGTGTTCGGCATCGCGCATCACACGCTCGGCACTCAGGCCCGCGCGATCGATCAAGGCCGCGCCGATGCACAGCTCGATCCGCGGCAGCGGATCGTTGGTGAGGTTGTCGGCCATCACCGCGTCGATGATCCGCTCGGCCGCGGCGGCGGCCTGCAGCTCGGGGTTCGACAGCCGGTTGAGCAGCACGGCGAAGTCGTCGTCACCCAGTCGAGCGACCACATCATGCCCGCGGGTGCAGCGCCGCAGCAGATCGGCCACGCGCTGCAGCACGGCGTCGCCAACGGCGTGGCCGTGCGCCTCGTTGACGCGATGGAAGCGATCGAGGTCGATGAACAGCACGGCACTGTTCTGGCTGGGCGACCACAGCGCCGCGCTGGCATTGAGCGCGGTCTGGAACGGAACCGCGGTGAACAGCCGGGTGAGCGGATCGGTGTCGGGCGGAGCACGGCGGGCCGCTTCGGCGTGGCTGGACTGGGACAGCACGGTGGCCAGAAGGTGCGTCGGATCTTCACCACGATGGGCGAGGTGCGCGCGCGCCAGCGCCGCGGCCAGCAGGCCAGCGCCGATCCGCAGCGTCGAGAGCGCCGACTCGCCCGGGGCCTCGGCCATGCGCCAGCCCGCCAGCAGCACGCCGGCGGGTGTGCCCGAAATATCGACCGGTAGCGCCATCAGCGCCGATACCTCGCCGCGCAGGCAGGTCGCGCGATCGACGCGCGGATCGTCCAGGGCGTCGGGCGCCAGCGCCACGCTGCGGCTGAGCAGCGCCGCACCGCCGAGGCTGGTGGACACGGTGGTACGCGTGCCGGCGAGCGTCGTGAAGCGTCCAACCGCGGCGACCACCACCAGTTCGTCGCCTTCGCGGCGCTGGAACAACAGGCCATCGGCACCGCTCGCGTTGCGCAGTTCGGCGAGCATGCGCGGAAGAAGTTCCGTCGGCCGTCCGCGCATCTCGACGAGGGTGGCGAGATCGTGCAGGAGGCGGCTGTGGC
>DMHI01000011.1:3406-9864 GCA_003449515.1 Lysobacteraceae bacterium
GCGTTGGTGTGGTCGGCGCTGTCGCGGTGCCGAACTGCAGTCGTGCCAGATCGGCATACAGGCCGCCCTTGGCCTGCAGCTCGGCATGGGTGCCGATATCGACGATGCGCCCGGCCTCCATCACCACGATACGGTCGGCCTTCAGCACGGTGGCGAGGCGGTGCGCGATGACCAGCGTGGTGCGTCCCTGCATCAGCCGCTCGAGCGCCTGCTGGATCATGTGCTCGCTCTGCGCGTCGAGCGCCGAGGTGGCTTCGTCGAGCAGCAGCACCGGCGCATCCTTCAGCAGCGCGCGGGCGATGGCGACGCGCTGCTGCTGCCCGCCGGAAATGCGCGCGCCGCGTTCGCCGAGCTCGCTGGCGTAGCCGCGCGGCAGGGCGCGGATGAACTCGTCGGCCTCGGCCAGTCGCGCGGCCTGGGTGACATCGTCATCGGTCGCCTCGAGGCGGCCGTAGCGGATGTTGTCGGCGGCACTGGCGGCGAAGATCATCGGATCCTGCGGCACCAGCGCGATGCTGTCGCGCAGCGCCTGCGGATCGAGCGCGCGCAGGTCGACGCCATCGAGCGTGATGCGGCCCTGCTGCGGATCAAAGAAGCGCAGCAGCAACTGCAGCACCGTGCTCTTGCCAGCACCCGAAGGGCCGACGATGGCCACGGTCTCGCCGGGGCGGACATCGAGATCGAGGCCGTCGAGCGCCGGGTCGTCGGGCCGTGTGGGGTAGTGGAAGCGCACGCCCTCGAAACGGATCGCCCCTTTCACCGGTGAGGGCAGCGGCGCGGGCGCTGCGGGCGCGGTGATCTTCGCTTCCTCGCCGAGCAGATCGGCGATCCGCTGCATGCCGCCGCCGGCGCGCTGCACTTCCGCCCAGACCTCGGTGAGTGCGCCAACCGAGCCCGCGCCGATCAGCGCGTAAAGCATGAACTGGCCGAGCGTGCCGGCCGTCATGGTGCCGTCGATCACCGCCTGCGCGCCGCTCCACAGCACCAGCACGATCGCGCCGAAAAAGAGGACGATCGCCGTGGCGGTGAGCATCGCCTGCAGGCGGATGCGCTTGTTGGCCGCCGCGACCGTGGCCCGCAGCGCGTCGCCGAAACGCTGCCGCTCGTAGGCTTCGCGGGCGTAGCTCTGCACCGTATGCATCGCGCCCAGCGTCTCGCCGGCGCGGGTGTTGGCGTCGGCCACGCGGTTCTGCGAGGTCTCGCTGGCCTTGCGCACGCGCCGGCCACCGAGCGCGATCGGCAGCACCGCGAGCGGGATGCCGATGACGGCAAGCCCGGCCAGCTTCGGGCTGGTGACGACCAGCATCACCACGCTGCCGACCACGGTGACGACGCTGCGCAGCGCCACCGACATGCTCGAGCCCACCACACTGCGCAGCAGCTCGGTATCGGCCGACAGCCGCGACACCAGTTCGGCGGAACGTGAGCGGTCGTAGAAGGCCTGGTCGAGCGAGAGCAGGTGGCCGTAGAGCCGGGCGCGCAGATCGACGACGACGCGCTCGGCAAGCATCGAGACGAAGTAGAAGCGCAGCGCGGTGGCCAGTGCCAACAGCAGGGCCACGCCGAACATCAGCACGAACCAGCGGTCGATATCGCCGCCCGCGCTGAAGCCCTGGTCGATCATGTGCTTCACCGCCACCGGCAGCGACAAGGTGGCGGCGGACGACAGCGCCAGCGCGCCCAGCCAGGCGGCGAGCAGGCGCTTGTGTGGCGAGAGGAAAGGCAGCAGACCGCGCAGCGAATTGACGCTCTGGCGCGGCGAGGCCTTGGGCGGGGCGGAGGCGGCGGATGCGGCGGTTTCGCTCATGCCGGCATTGTCGCATCGGCGGGCGCGATCAGGCGCATCCGCCGCGCGCGCCCGTAAGCACCAGCAGTTTCGTCGCGCTGAAATCATCCAGCGCCCAGCGCGGTCCCTCGCGGCCGAGGCCGCTGTCCTTGACGCCGCCGTAGGGCATGCGGTCGACCCGCACGGTGGGCACATCGCCGATCACCACGCCGCCGACATCGAGCGCGTCCCAGGCGCGCAGCGCGTTCGCGTGGGAGGCGGTGAACACGCCGCACTGCAGGCCGAAGCGGCTGTCGTTGGCGCGGGCGATGGCCTGCTCGAAGTCGTCCGCGGCTTCGAGCAGCAGCACCGGGCCAAAAGCTTCCTCGCGGTACAGCGGCCGGTGCGTGGGCACGTTCTCGAGCAGCGAAGCGCCGAGCAGGGCGGGGCGTTCGGTGCTGCGCGCGCCGCGCACCAGTGCGCGGGCACCGGCGCTGATGGCGTCGTCGATCCAGCCGTCGAGCTTCGCCGCCGCCGCGGCGCTGATCATCGGGCCGATGACGGTGCGCTCGTCGCGCGGGTCGCCGTGGGGCAGGGCACGCACGGCGGCGACCAGCCTATCGCGCAGCGCGGGCAGCACATCACCATGCACGATCAGCCGCTGCACGCTGATGCAGCTCTGGCCGGCCTGTGCGTAGGCCCCGGCCACGATCCGCGCAGCGAGATGGTCGAGGTCGACGCCGGGCTCGGCATCGACGATGCAGGCCGCGTTGCCGCCCAGCTCCAGTACCACGCGCTTCTTGCCGGCTTTCGACTTCAAGTCCCAGCCGATCAGTCCGCCGGTGAAGCTGAGCACGGCGATGCGTTCGTCTTCGACCAGCGGCGCGGCGTGCTCGTTGGCGCAGGGCAGGATCGCGAACGCGCCGTCGGGCAGGTCGCATTCGGCCAGCCACGCGCCGAGCTTCAGCGCGGTGAGCGGCGTGGCGGGTGCGGGCTTCAACAGCACCGGGCAGCCCGCGGCCAGCGCCGGCGCGAGCTTGTGCAACACGAGGTTCAGCGGAAAGTTGAACGGCGTGATCAGGCTCGCCACGCCGACCGGCACGCGCTTGGTGAGCCCGCGCCAGCCGCGCGTGGCGGCATCGCGATCGAGATCGAGCACGGTACCGTCGAGTCGTCCGGCTTCGGCGGCCGCCTCGCGCAAGGTGGCCTGGGCGCGGGCCACCTCGATGCGCGCGGCGGTGATCGGCTTGCCGCCTTCCGAGCAGATCGTCTGCGCCAGCGATTCGGCGTTCTCGCGCACGCGCACCAGCAGGTGCTCGAGCACCTCGCGCCGCCGCCAGCCGGGCAGGGCCGCCATCGCGGCGCGCGCCGCATCGGCCGCGCTGATCGCGCGCTCGATGCTCACGGGGTCGGCCTGCGCGACCTCGGCGATGGCCTCGCCCGTCCACGCATCGCGCATCGTCACGATCATTCGCCGCGCTCCACGCGCAGTCTCAGCTCGCCTTTCGCCACCAGCGCGCGCAACACCTCACCGGCGGCGACGTCGTCGGCCGTGCGCACGGCGCGGCCATCGGCGCGTTGCAGGATGGCGTAGCCGCGGCCCAGCGTGGCCAGTGGGCTGATGGCGTGCAAGCCGCGGCCGAGCTCGCGCAGCAGGCCGGTGCGGGCCTGCAGGCCGCGCCGCAGCGCGGTGTCCTGGCGCGCGCCGAGCAGGGCCAGCCGCTGGCGCAGCCGCTGCAGCCGCAGCGCCGGGGCCTGCTGGTCGAGTCGGCGTGCCAGCGCTTCGACCGCGCCGCGCTGGCCGGCGATGCGGCGCGCCATCGCCGCCGCCATCCGCGACGTCAGCGCGTCAGCGCGATCGCGCCCGCGCTCGATGCGCCGCTGCGGTCGTTCGGCCTGCAGGCGCAAGCCGGCGTGATCGGCGCGCTGCCGGGCGCGGTCGAGCAACTGTGCAAGCCGTCGCTGCAGCCGTGCCTGCAGATGATCGATGCGCGCGCGCAACTCGACGCGGTCGGGCACCAGCAGCTCCGCGCCTGCCGAGGGTGTGGGAGCGCGCAGGTCGGCGACGAAATCGCAGAGCGTGAAATCGACCTCGTGCCCCACCGCCGATACCACCGGCACCGGCGATTCGGCGATGGTGCGCACGAGGGCCTCGTCGTTGAAGCACCACAGGTCTTCCAGCGAGCCGCCGCCGCGGGCGACCAGCAGCACATCGTGGCGGCCGGCCGCATAGGCCGCACGCAGTGTCTGGATGATCGCCGGTGCCGCCGTCGCGCCCTGCACCGGCACCGGCAGCAGCTCGACGTCGAGCAGTGGCCAACGCCGCGCGAGAACGCTCTGGATGTCGCGGATGACCGCGCCGCTCGGCGAGGTGAGCACGCCCAGCCGGCGCACGAAGCGCGGCAGCGGGCGCTTGCGCGATTCGGCGAACAGACCCTCCGCCTCGAGCCTGGCCTTGAGTGCCTCGAAGGCCCGGCGCAGTGCGCCTTCGCCGGCTTCCTCCATGTGGTCGAGCACCAGCTGGTAGTCGCCCCGCGGCTCGTAGAGCGTGAGCTTGCCGCGCACCAGCACCTGCAGGCCCTCGCGCGGCAGGAAGCGCAGGTATTGCGCCTTCATCTTGAACATCGCGCAGCGCACCTGCGCGCGCTCATCCTTCAGCGCGAAGTAAAGATGCCCCGACGCCGGCCGCGTCAGGCTCGACAGTTCGCCCTCCACCCAGATCGACGGAAAGCCGCCTTCGAGCAGATCGCGGGCCAGCGCATTGAGCTGCGACGGCCGCAGCGCCGGCCCGGTGGTGGGTGTGCGGCTGCTCATCGGTGGATGACCCGACACACCGATGCCGCTGCTGCCGCCCTGTGGCCTGCACGGGCGTGGCGGTACACTGCTTTGCCTGCGGTGGCAGGCCTGATCCGGGAGCGATGGCGCATGACCGAAGTGTATCGACGTTTGCGGGAAGTCCTGCCGCCCGGCACGCGGTCCGAGTTGCCGTTCGGCCCCGATGCCAAGCGTGCTGCGGCATGGATCGACGCGCTGCCGCGGGTCGATGCGGTCGCCACGCGCCGCGCCCTGCTCGGGGCCCTCGAAGCCTTGGCGAGTTCGCCGGGCCCGAGTGGTGGCGCGCGCCGCGAGATCGCCGATCTGCTGCGGCCGGTGGTGCTCGAGGTGGTCATCTCGACGCTTCGCCAGTACGCCGGCAAGCCGCTGCCGCTGGCGGGCGAGTTGGCGGCACTCCCGGGTGAGCTCGCGCAGTTGCACCTGCGCCTCGCGCACGCCTACCGGCTCGCCGCCGCCGACCTGTGCGCGCCGTCGGGCAGCCTGCCCTGGCTGCGTGGTGGCCAGGTGGCCGAGGCCGTGCAGCGCGCGGTGCACCATTACGCCGAGGCCATGCTGGTGGCGTGGCGCGTCTACGCCGATCCGCCCAACGAGGCCTGGCGTGGCCTGCATCGCAGCGCGCGGTTCGCGGTGGCCCGTGAACTCGACCGGCGCGCCGTGAGCGACCCGCTGGCGCCGGGTCAGGCTGCCCTGCACCGGCGTTATCTGCAGGTTCTGCTGATGGATGTGGTGGATCCGCGCGCCTTCTCGCAGGCCGAGCAGGATCAGCTCTGGACGCTCTGCGGCGATTTCGCCGCGCGCACTCCCCTGCGCGATGCGCCGACAGCAACGGCGGTCGGCGTGGCCGATGATGCCGATGAAGGCCCCGGCGGCAAGGCACCGCCACGACAGCACCTCGACCTGGTGGCCTTCGCCGCGGCGGTCGAGGCCGATCTTGCCGCCCGCGCGGCCGAGGAGGGCACTGGAAGCGCCGGGCAGTCCGCCGGCTCTTCGCGCCTGCCGTTGGGCACCGATGCGCTGCGCAAGCTCCGCCGGGCGTTCTCCCAAGCGGCTGCACGCCAGTTCACGCGGCTCGACGGTGGCCATGCGGTGGAGACCGTGTTCGGGCTTTCCGGGCTGCATTTCCAGGCCAGTGGCGAGCGCGACTTCGACGCCTTCGCGAGGCAGGTGCTGGGCGACCAGCTCGACCAGACGCGGCGCGCCGACTGGGCGGCCGGCAGCGGCGAGGTGCAGGTGCGCTCCACGCGCGTGCCCGCCACGGTGGTCGACCAGAGCCTGGGCGGCTACCGCATCCGCTGGGCGCAGGATGCCGCGCTGCGGATGCGCGTGGGCGAGGTGATCGGCATCCATGTGGGCGATGCCGACGAGCCCGCCGACTGGATGCTCGGCATCCTCCGCTGGTTGCGCTACGAGACCGATGGCGAGGTGATGGCCGGTGTCGAACTGGTGTCGCGCTCGGTCGCCCCGGTGGCGATGCTGGGCATGGCCGGTGCCGTCCGCGCGCCGCTGCGCGCGCTCGAACTGCGTCCGCCCTATGGCGGTGACGACTGGCTCTACCTCGCCGGACAGCGTATTCCGCAGGGCGAGACGCTGCGGCTCGGCCGCGAGCAGGAGGTGGCCGATCGCCTGCTCGACCGCCGCCCCGAGGATCGCGTGCGCGATCTTCGCCTGCTGCAGACACTCGGCGACTATTTCCTCTACCGCTACGCGCCGGCGCCTGTCGCGCCGAACTGAGTGATCCGATGAGTTCCGCTGTTCCGGCACCGCGCCGCCGCTCCATTCCCGTCCGCGTCGGCAAGGTCACGGTGGGCGGCGATGCCCCGGTCGTCGTGCAGTCGATGACCAACACCGACACCGCCGA
>DMHI01000011.1:10286-10627 GCA_003449515.1 Lysobacteraceae bacterium
GCCGTGCCGCACATCCGCGACCGGCTGCTGATGATGGGCGTGGATGTCCCGATCATCGGTGACTTCCACTACAACGGGCACACCCTGCTGGAAGCGCACCCGGCCTGCGCCGAGGCGCTGGCGAAGTACCGCATCAACCCCGGCAACGTCGGCTTCGGCAAGAAGAAGGACACGCAGTTCGCGGCGATCATCGAGAAGGCGCTGCAGTTTGATAAGCCGGTGCGCATCGGCGCCAACTGGGGCTCGCTCGACCAGAACCTCGCCGCCGTGCTGATGGACGAGAACGCGAAGCGCGCCGAGCCCTGGGACGCCGCCCGCGTGCTGCGCGAGGCGCTGGTGCG
>DMHI01000251.1 GCA_003449515.1 Lysobacteraceae bacterium
ACACCTCCACCAATGTGCCGGTGCGGCGCGTCGCCGCCGGGACCTGGGCGGCCCCGGGTGCCCAGGGCCTGACCCAGATCGGCACGGCGTCGGTGACGGTCAACAGCTGCAACCAGATCGTCATCAGCTACACCATGAACCCCGGCTCGGGCTTCACCAACCGCACCCAGACCCTGCAGCGCCTCGGCGGTACCGACGCGTCGGCCTGCGCCTTCCAGGAAGCGTTCACCGCGTGCCCGTCGTTCGCGACGCAGGCACCGGCGGCCTTCGGCCCGCGCGCCTGCCAGCTGCCCGCGACCCTCACCGGCGACCGCACCCTGTCGAACGCCATCACCTGGGTGATGAATGGCAAGGTCCAGGTTGGCACCGACGTGGGCCAGGGCGGCACCGGCGCCACCCTGCGCATCCAGCCCGGCACCCTGCTCGTCTCGGCGGCCGGTGCGGCCAACTCCTTCGACCACCTCGCGGTCAATCGCGGCTCGCGCATCTTTGCCGAGGGCACGCGCGATTTCCCGATCATCATGACCACGGCGAACGAGCTTCCGGGCGCGCCGGCCGCGCCGGCGGCCGGCCAGCTCGGCGGTCTGGTGATTTCGGGCAATGCCCCGGCCAACTGCAACCCGGACTGCGTCTCCGAGTGGGATACCACCAACCGCTACGGCGGCAACGACCCGCGCGACAACTCGGGCGTGTTGCGCTTCGTCCAGGTCCGCTTCGCCGGCTTCGTGTTCGCCCCCAATCGCGAGCTGAACTCCTTCACCTTCAACGCCGTGGGCAGCGGCACCACGCTCGAGTACCTGCAGGCCTTCCGTGGCCAGGATGATGCCTTCGAGTGGTTCGGCGGTACGGTGAACCTGCGCTATGCGCTGGTGACCTGCCCGGGCGACGATGGCTTCGATTGGGATGAAGGCTTCACCGGCAAGCTGCAGTTCGCGGTGGTCGACCAGCGCGGCTGCCCCGGGCAGGATCACGGCTTCGAGCTGTCGAACAGTTCGTCGAATGCGGATCGCACTCCGCGCGCGCGCGGTACCGTGGCCAATGTGACGTTGCGCGGCGCCGGCGGCACCAGCCGCGATGCGATCCAGCTCAACAGCGGCACCGGCGGCAACTTCTTCAACATCCTGGCGCAGGGCTTCAGCCGCGCCTGTGTCTCGATCGAGGGCGTGCCCACCGAGACCGCCGCCGGCAATCCCGACATCGGCCTGTCCGGCGTGCTCACCGCCAACAATCTGCGCGTCAACAACTGCGGCGCCACCGCCCGCACGGGTGCCGGCCTTTCAGCCAACTACGCGCAGCGCTGGTTCAGCGCGCAATCGGGCAACGAGGCGCTGGCCAGCGCGCCGCTCGCCGCCGACAGCTTCCTGCCGAACGGCAACGCGCCGATCGCGCAGTTCCCGCCGGCGGGCGTCACGGTGCCGGGCCTCAACGACTGGTTCATGGCCACCGACTACGTGGGCGCCTTCCGCAGCAACGCCCCGGCCGACGACTGGACCCAGGGCTGGGCCCGTCCGTTCAACCCGTAAGCGAAACCGCGGGTCCTCCCGGAACGCCACCAAGGCCGGCGCTTGCGCCGGCCTTGGTGTTTCTGCGGGGCCCGTGGTGATGGGCGCGGTCTAGGGTGCCGCGGTGATCGCCGCGAAGGCCGCCAGCACGGCGTGCGCATCGGCCGGTGCCACCGGGAAGCGCTCGGCGAGATCACGCGCGGTCTTTGCACAGCGACGGGCGTTGGCGTCGCGCCGTTCGCCGAAGGCGGCTCGACCCTCGGCGGACGCGAAGCGGTGCAGCGCGTCGACATAGTGCCGCTGCCCCTCGCCCAGGAACTGCAGGCAGGCCGCGGCGGCCGCCCGGCTGTCCAGCGGTCGTCCGGCCCGATACTGCAGTTCCACCGCGAGTGCTGCCGCCTGCGCGGCGAATTCGGCATAGGGCGCGCCGATGCTTCCGGTATCCAGATCGGCGGCGATGCGTGCCAGACGTTCGGCGTTGACGGCATCGGCGTCATCGCGCCAGCACGGCTTGCTTCCGTCGAGCCAGGCGCCGAGGCGGTGCACCAGCGCGCCCTTCTCCGCGTCCTCGGTACCGTTGGCGAAGGTGCTGCCGGCGATGGCGAAGCGCAGGGCGAGGTGCAGCCTTCGATCGTTGAGGCCCTGCGCTGCCAGCAGGCGCGCGGTCTCGGCGATGCTGGCGGCTTCGTCCGCGCCGATCGGCCCGACCGCCGGCCCGCATTCACGCTGGCGCAGATCGTGGCAGGCACAGAACAGCACCAGTGCCTCGCGATCCGCGGTGTCGAGCGGGGCCGCCGCCAGCAAGGCCGGCAGCGTGCGCTCGAGCAGGCCGAGTGCGTGCTCCTCGTTGTGGTAGGCGTGGCGGTCGTCGCCGAACGGCCCGTAGCGGTGGGCCATCCGCAGCACCGCGATCCGCACCACGGCGCGCACGCTGTCGCGGTCAACGCCCACCCGCCGGCAGGCGGCATCGGCACGGCGCAGCAGCGCCTCGGCGCGAGTGTCGGCGGGCGCGGCATCCGAGGTGGCGGGCAGCGCGCGTTCGACGGCGTCGGCGGGAGCGTCGAAGCATTCGTCGATCGGCATGGCGGCGTCGGACAGCGGCGTGCGGGGAGCCGCCGCCGAGTATAGGGCGCGCTCAGACCCAGCCGCGTTCGGCCATCGATACCGCCGGGCCGTCGCCGATCACGAAATGGTCGAGCAGGCGGATCTCGACGAGGGCGAGCGCCTCCTTCAGCCGATGCGTGAGGGTGCGGTCGGCGGCGCTGGGCTCCGCGACCCCGCTCGGGTGGTTGTGGCCCACCACCACGGCAGCTGCGTTAACCGCCAGCGCGCGCTGCACCACCACCCGCGGGTGGACGGTGGCGGTGTCGATGCTGCCTTCGAACAGCACGCCCTCGGCGATCACACGGTGGCGGTTGTCGAGGAACAGCACGGCGAAACGCTCGAACGGCGAGGCCCGCAGCCAGCGCCGGAAGTAGTCGCCGGCCTGGCGCGGCGAGGTGAGTGCCTCGCCGCGCACCAGCTCGGCCTGCAGATGGCGCTGCGCCAGCGCCAGTGCGCCGTGGATCAGCGCCGCCCGTGCCGCGCCGATGCCGGGCAGGGCGGTGAGCTCGCGCGGGCCACGGTCGAGCAGTGGTCGCAGCCCGCCGCAGCGCTGGATCAATGCCTGCGCGTGCGCCACCGCGTTGCTGCCGCGCGGGCCGGTCCCGAGGAACAGCGCCAGCAGTTCGGCGTCGGAGAGGGCCTCGACACCGAGCGCATGGAGACGCTCGCGCGGGCGATCGGTGATGGGCCAGTCGTGCAGGGTCATGGCGCCAGCGTGGCAGGCGTCGTGGCGTCGCGCTGTCCGGCTTCGGCGCACGCTGCGGTAAGCTTCCGGCTCATTCGGGATCGGAGCACGGCGTGGCGGAATTGCACGGACAGCGGGTGCTGCTGGGCGTCAGCGGGGGCATCGCCGCCTACAAGTCGGCCGACCTCGTGCGCCGCCTGCGCGAGGCCGGCGCCGAGGTGCGCGTGGTGATGACCGCCGGCGCGGCGCATTTCATCACCACCACCACGCTGCAGGCGCTGTCCGGGCACGCGGTGCGCGATTCGCTCTGGGACGCCGCCGCCGAAGCCGCGATGGGCCACATCGAGCTGGCGCGCTGGGCCACGCGGGTGCTGATCGCGCCAGCGAGTGCCGACCTCATCGCCCGGCTGGCGCAGGGCCGCGCCGACGACCTGCTGACCACGCTCTGCCTCGCCACCGAAGCGCCGATCGCCATCGCGCCGGCGATGAACCGCGTGATGTGGGCCCATGCCGCCACCCGGGCGAATGTGGCCCTGCTGCGCCAGCGCGGTGTGGCGGTGTTCGGGCCGGATGCCGGCGACCAGGCCTGCGGCGAAACCGGCGAGGGCCGCATGCGCGAGCCATTGGCGCTGGTGGCCGATCTTGCCGCCGCCGCGAGGGGCGGGCCTCACGCCGCTGCTGGGCACCGCTTAGCCGGTCGCCGCCTGCTGGTCAGCGCCGGCCCCACGTTCGAAGACATCGACCCGGTGCGCTTTCTCGGCAACCGCAGCAGCGGGCGCATGGGATTCGCTCTGGCCGAGGCGGCGGCGCGCGCCGGCGCCGAGGTCACGCTGGTGGCCGGGCCGGTCAAGCTGGCCACGCCGGCGGGCGTCACCCGCATCGATGTGCGCTCGGCCGCCGAGCTGCGCGAGGCCGTTCTTGGCGCGCTGCCCGGGCAGGACGCCTACGTCGGCGCTGCCGCGGTTGCCGACTACCGCCCGGCCACGATCGCCGGACGGAAGATCAAGAAGGGCGACGACCCGATGACGCTCACCCTCGAACGGACGGCCGACGTGCTGGCCGAAGTCGCCGTCCACGCGCAGCGTCCGCGCTGCGTCATCGGCTTCGCGGCGGAGACCCACGATGTCGAGGCCTATGCGCGCGGCAAGCTCGCCGCGAAGAAGCTCGATGCCATCGCCGCCAATCGCGTGGGCATGGCCGGCAGCGGCTTCGATGCCGACGACAACGCGCTGGTGCTGTACTGGCATGACGGTTCGCACGACTTCGGCCATGCCCCGAAGCCCGAGCTGGCGCGCGGACTGGTGGCGTGGATCG
>DMHI01000226.1:0-153 GCA_003449515.1 Lysobacteraceae bacterium
TCATCGAGTTCGACCGCGACCTGATCGAGCCGCTGGCGATCGAGGGCGGCAAGCACGGCCGGCTCTCGATCATCCACCGCGACGTGCTGCGGGTGGACTTCGGCAAGCTCGGCCGCGGCCACGATGTGGAGGGCCCGCTGCGCCTCGTCGGCA
>DMHI01000226.1:509-1114 GCA_003449515.1 Lysobacteraceae bacterium
GGCAACCTGCCCTACAACATCTCGACGCCGATCCTGTTCCACGTCATGGAGCATGCCGAGGCCGTACGCGACATGCACTTCATGCTGCAGAAGGAAGTGGTCGACCGCATGGCCGCCGAGCCCGGCAGCAAGACCTACGGCCGGCTCTCGGTGATGCTGCAGGCGGTGTGCCGGGTGACGCCGCTGTTCGACGTGCCGCCCGGCGCGTTCACGCCGCCGCCCAAGGTCGATTCCGCCGTGGTGCGCCTCGTGCCACGACCCACCGGCGAGGCCGGCGTGAAGGACGCCGCGCACTTCGCGCGCACCGTGGCCGCGGCGTTCTCGCAGCGCCGCAAGACGCTGCGCAACGCGCTGTCCAACGTGTGCGGCGCGGACGCCATCATCACCGCGGGCATCGATCCGGGTGCGCGCGCCGAGGCGGTGGCGGTGGATGCGTATGTGCGGCTGTCCAACCAGCTCATCGAGGCCGGCATCCAACCCCCGGAAGCCGATGCGCTTTAAGTAAAATCGGCCGCATGCCGAACCCCCGCTACGCGATCACGGTGGCCGTTGCCACCCGCTTCCTCGACGAACAGAGCGCGCCCGACGAGGGCCGCTACGTGTTC
>DMHI01000226.1:1526-4150 GCA_003449515.1 Lysobacteraceae bacterium
ATCACCGACGCCAACGGCAAGGTGCAGGAAGTGCGCGGCGACGGCGTCGTCGGCCAGCAACCGTGGCTGAAGCCCGGCGGTGAGTTCGAATACACCTCGGGTGCGGTGCTGGAAACCTTCTGCGGAGAAATGCAGGGCAGCTACCAGATGCTCGCCGACGACGGCACCGAGTTCGACGCCGAGATCGCGCCGTTCCGGCTCACGATTCCGCGGACGCTGCACTGATGGCGACCTACGCGATCGGCGACCTGCAGGGCTGCCACGACGTGCTCATGCGCCTGCTCGACGCCATCGGATTCGATCCCGCGATCGATCGCCTGTGGTTCTGCGGCGATCTGGTCAACCGCGGCGGGCAATCGCTGGAGACGCTGAAGTTCCTGCATTCGATCCGCGAACGCATCGTGGTGACGCTAGGCAACCACGACCTCTCGCTGCTGGCGATCTCGGGGCGTCGCCCGGACGAGCAGCGCCGCGTCAATCCCGACCTGCAACGCGTGCTGTTCGATGACGACGCGCCGCAGCTCATCGACTGGCTGCGCGCCCAGAAGCTCATGCACGTCGACCGCGAACTGGGCTTCGCGATGGTGCATGCCGGCCTGGCACCGAAGTGGACGATCGCGATCGCCGAAGCCCGCGCCCACGAGGTCGAACAGCGCCTGCAGGGCGAGCACGGCGCGCGACTGCTGAAGAACATGTACGGCGACAAGCCGAACTGGTCGCCGAAGCTCGAAGGCGTCGACCGTTGGCGCGCGATCATCAATGTGTTCACCCGCATGCGCTACTGCACCACCGCCGGACGGATCGCATTCGAGGAAAAAGGGCCGCCCGGAACGCAGAAGGGTGGGCTGTACCCGTGGTTCTCGGTGCCAGGCGTGGTGCCGCGCGAGCTGCCGGTGGTCTTTGGCCACTGGAGCACCCTGGGCTTGTTCCAGGGCCTCGGTGTGCACGGCCTCGACACCGGCGCGGTGTGGGGCGGCAGGCTCACCGCGCTCGAGCTCGGCCCGCAGCCGCGCGTGCATCAGGTGTCCGGGCGCACGGTTTTCGGGCCTCCACGCGGCGACGATTGAACCGCCGCCGGGGCCGCCATCTGGCGATGGATCCCGCGGATCAGCGGCGCACGTAGTCCGCGAACCGGTAGGCGAACGCATGCCGCGCATCGGCGAGGTGCGCATCGCTGTCGATCATCGTCCATGCGGCGCGATCGAAGCGCGGGAACCAGGCATCGGCACCCTCGACCCGGGTATCGACCCAGGTCAGGTGCAGGCGCGTGGCCAGGGGCAGCGCCTGCGCGTAGACCTCGCCGCCGCCGATGACCCGCAGCGTGCGCGGCGACATTCCCGCATCGCCGGCCGATGCCATTGGGTCGGCATTGCGCGCGTTGACGGGCGCGGCGATCGCCTGCAGGGCTTGGTCAATCGACGCCACCGCTTCCATGCCGTCGAAGGGCACAGTCGCTGAACGCGTCAGCACGAGATTGCGACGGCCGGGCAGCGCGCGGCCCAGCGACTCCGCCGTCTTCCGCCCCATCAGGATCGGATGGCCCAGCGTCAGCGCCTTGAAGCGTTTCAGATCATCCGGCAACGACCACGGCAGCGCGTTGCCGCGGCCGATGGCGAAGTCGCGGTCGAGTGCGGCGATCAGCGCGATCTCGATCGCCGGCGCCGGCGCCGCGCCGGTGCCCGGGGCTGCCGCGCTCACACCGCCACCGGCGCCTTGATGGCGGGATGCGGGTCGTAGCCGACGAGTTCGATGTCGTCGAAGGCGAAGGCCAGCACCTCGCGCACCGCCGGATTGAGACGCACCGTCGGCAGCGCGCGGTGCTCGCGCGCGAGCTGCTCGTTCACCTGGTCGACGTGGTTCGAGTAGATGTGGCAATCGCCGCCGGTCCAGACGAAATCGCCCAAGGCCAGGTCGCAGCAGTGCGCGATCATCTGCGTCAGCAGCGCGTAGCTGGCGATGTTGAACGGCACGCCAAGGAACAGGTCGGCCGAACGCTGGTAGAGCTGGCAGCTCAAGCGGCCGTCGGCCACATAGAACTGGAACAGCGCGTGGCAGGGCAGCAGCGCCATCTGCGGCAGCTCGGCCACGTTCCAGGCGCTGACGATCAGCCGGCGCGAATCGGGGTTGGCGCGGATCTGCGCGATCACGTCGCTGATCTGGTCGATCACCGCGCCGTCGGGTGCCGCCCAACTACGCCACTGCTTGCCGTACACCGGCCCGAGCTCGCCGTTGGCATCGGCCCATTCGTCCCAGATGCCGACCTTGTGCTGCTTCAGGTAGGCGATGTTGGTCTCGCCCTTCAGGAACCACAGCAGCTCGTGCACCACCGACTTCCAGTGCACTTTCTTGGTCGTCACCAGCGGGAAGCCGGCCGCGAGATCGAAGCGCATCTGCGCGCCGAACACGCTGCGCGTGCCGGTGCCGGTGCGGTCGGTCTTGACGGCGCCGTTCGCCATCACGTGGGCGAGGAGGTCGTGGTAGGCCTGCATCGGAGAACGCATCGGAGAGGGGTGTGGCAGCAACGGCCCGCAGTGTCAGGCCGTGGCCAGCGTGGGGGCGGTGCGCGAACGCCACAGCAGCCAGAGCCCCGCCACCACCATCGGCAGACTCAGCAGCATGCCCAT
>DMHI01000103.1:0-1739 GCA_003449515.1 Lysobacteraceae bacterium
GACCGATGACGCGTTCGGTGGCGGACGCCGCGGCGCTGATGGCCGCACTGGCCGCGATGGAAGGACCTTCGGGCGACCCGGCCATGACCGCCGCGGCCGGGGGCGAGACGCCGTCGACGGAGACGTCCAACGCCGCCGCCCTCCCCCTCGCCGGCAAGCGCTTCGGCCTGCTGCGGCAGGCCATGGGCCGACACCCCGGCCTCGACGCGGCCACCGAGCGCGCCGTCGAGCAGTTGCGCGCCGCCGGCGCCGAGGTCGTCGACGTGGAGATGGCGACCTGGGGCCAGTGGGGCGAGCACGAGCTCACCGTCCTGCTGTACGAGTTCAAGGACGGGCTGAACCGCTATCTCGCCGAGGGCAACGCGCCGGTGGCGAGCCTCGAGGCGCTGATCGGCTGGAACGCCGCAAACGCCGACCGGACCATTCCGTGGTTCGGGCAGGAGCTGTTCGAACAGGCGCAGGCCAAGGGGCCGCTGACCGACGCCGAGTACCTGACGGCCCGCGACGCGGCGCGCCGCCTCGCCGGCGACGACGGCCTGCTGAAGCTGCTCCACGAGCAGCGGCTCGATGCGGTGATCGCCCCGACCACCGGCCCGGCCTGGCCGATCGACCCGGTGCTCGGCGACCACTTCGTCAGTGCCGGCTACGGCGCCGCCGCGGTGGCCGGCACGCCCAGCCTCACCATTCCAATGGGCGACCTCCACGGCCTGCCGATCGGTCTGAGCCTGCTCGGCTCGCGCAACGGCGACGCGCGGTTGCTCGCGCTCGGGGCGGCGGTGGAGGGGGTCCTGAGCGGCTCACGGCAGCCGCCGTCGTTCCGCCCCACACTCTCGCCTTGAGCCCGCCCCAAGGGCCCGGGCGAGCGGACTCGGCGCCTTTCACGCCGCCGCACGCAGCACCAGATCGAGCACGTCGCCGATGCGGCAGTGCTGCTCCAGGGGATGCCGCAGCGGCAGCGACAGATCGAGCTGGTAGCGATTGCGGCGGCCGTCGCGCTCGCGCACCAAGGCTCCCGCCGCCTCGAGTTCGGCGACGATACGCTGCACCGCGCGTTCGGTGATGCCGACGCGGGCGGCCACGTCGCGCAAGGTCGACTCCGGGTCGGCCGCGAGGCAGACCAGCACGTGGGTGTGGTTGCTGAGAAAAGTCCAGCTCGACACGTCGCTGTCGGCCGTCTTTGTCACCGGCGGCTTGGGCTTGGGCGCGGACGCCGCCCCCCGCACCGGCCCCGACGCCGGCTTCGTGCGATCATTCCCGGAGGTCTTGCGCCGCTGCTCTTTTCGCGCTTCAATATTCACGACAATTTTTTCGTGTTTTGGAGATCGTACAGTGTCTGCAGCCCTCGCCGCATCCGCCGCCCCGGTTCGCTACGTTCCGGCCACCCTGCCCGCCACCACCATTCCGGTCGCTGCGGGCGATGGCATCGGTCCCGAGATCATGGACGCCACGCTGTCGATCCTGCGTGCGGCCGACCCTTCCCTGAGCTTCCACCATGTCACCGTGGGCCTCAAGGCCTACGAGAGCGGCCTGATGGCCGGCATCGGTGACGACACCTGGAAGGCGATCGATGCGCACAAGATCATCCTCAAAGGACCGATCACCACGCCGCAGGGCGGCGGCTACAAGTCGGTGAACGTCACCCTGCGCAAGACGCTGGGCCTGTACGCCAACCTGCGCCCCTGCGTGTCCTACCACCCCTACGTCACCGCGCTGCACCCGACGATGGACGTGGTGATCGT
>DMHI01000103.1:2142-2613 GCA_003449515.1 Lysobacteraceae bacterium
CCAGTGCCTGAAGCTGATCACCCGTCCGGGCTGCGAACGCATCGTGCGCTACGCCTTCGAGTACGCCCGCGCGCACGGGCGGAAGAAGGTCACGTGCATGACCAAGGACAACATCATGAAGCTCACCGATGGCCTGTTCCACAAGGTCTTCGACGAGATCGCGCCGCAGTACCCGGAAATCCAGACCAACCACATGATCATCGACATCGGCACCGCGCGCATGGCCAGCCGCCCGACCGACTTCGACGTGGTGGTCACGCCCAACCTCTACGGCGACATCCTCTCCGATGTCGCCGCCGAAGTGGCCGGCTCGATCGGCCTCGCCGGCTCGTCCAACATCGGTCACGACTGCGCGATGTTCGAAGCCGTGCATGGTTCCGCGCCGGACATCGCCGGCCAGGACATCGCCAACCCCTCGGGCCTGCTGCTCTCCGCGGTGATGATGCTGGTACACCTCGGCCGCGCGAAGCC
>DMHI01000069.1 GCA_003449515.1 Lysobacteraceae bacterium
CAATCGGACCGGCCTGATCGACGCCGACTACCTGTGCCCGCTGATCATCAGCCTGTGGAATCGTGGCCGCGCCGCGCTCACCATCGAGCCCGGCGACCGCGTCGCGCAGCTCGTTTTCCTCCCCATCGCCCGCGCCGCGTGGCGGGTGGTCGACGCCTTCGACGCCTCCGCGCGCGGCGACGGCGGCTTCGGCCACACTGGAACGCGTTGACCGAGAGCCCGGCATGACCAACGCAGCACGGCCCCGACCGAAAATCCGCGTCCTCAACATCCTGACCGCCGTGCTGGCGATCGTGGCCGGCGCCGCGCTCGCCTGGGGCGGCTGGACCCTGCAGCGCGCCGCCGGACTCGCCGTTGCGGCCGCAGAGGCGCGCATCGCCGCCGGTGCGGCGTTGCAGGCGACGCTTGCCGCCGAGCGCGATCGGCTGGAATCGCAGCGCGCGCTGCCAGCGGTGCGCGACGCCCTGCGGGCGGGCGACGCCGATGGCGCGCGCAAGGCCTTGGCCGGCGACTGGGTGGGCATCGAGGCGGTCGAAATCCATCCGGTCGACCTCGCGCCGGCTTGGGCCGAGGCCGAACGCTTCGGCTACGGCAAGCTCGGCGTGCTGGTGTCGGCCCTCGATGGTGGCGCGGTGCAGCTCGCGGTGGTGCAGGACACCGGCCGCCCGTGGCTGGTGCTCGCCGCCCCGATCGCCGGCGAGGGCGGCGTGATCGCGCTCGCTTATGTGCGCCGTCCGCTCGATGCGTTGCGGGCGCAGGTCGATGCCGCTGCGCCGGAGGGGGCCTACGCGGCACTCCGGCAGGGCAGTCGCTCGCTGCTCGAGGCCGGCGATCGCAGCCTCGCCGACGCGGCCGAGCGCGGCGCGCTGGCCATCGATGGGAGCCGGCTGCGGCTGGTCGGGGCATCACCCTACGCCGACCCCGGGCTCTTCGGCATGAACGGGCTCGCGGAACTCGTGGCCGGTCTGCTGGTTGTGCTCGGCGGCTTCGCCCTGGTGCTGGTGCCGCACGAGAAGGCCGGCGCCTTCGCCAAGCGCCTTGGCGAGCGTCGTGGCAAGTCACCCGCCGAGGCCGAGCCCACCCTCGCCGAGTTGCAGGCCCAGGCCCAGGCCGCGCCGCCCAAGCCGGTGGCGGCGGTGGTCGAGGCGCGTCCACCGCCACCGGAGCTGCTGGTGGAGCGCAGCATCTTCCGCGCCTACGACATCCGTGGCGTGGTCGGCAGCACGCTCAGCGCCGACGTCGCCCGCCTCATTGGTCGTGCCATCGGTGCCCTGATGAAGGAAAAGGGCCTGCGCGGTATCGCCGTGGGCCGCGACGGGCGGCTCTCGTCGCCCGACATGGCGCGCGCCCTCATCGACGGCCTGCGCATGTCGGGCATCGACGTCACCGACGTCGGCATGGTGCCCACGCCCGTGGCCTACTTCGCCGCCCACGAGCTGCGCCTCGGCAGCGCGATCGCCGTGACCGGCAGCCACAACCCGCCCGACTACAACGGCTTCAAGATCGTCGTCGACGGCGAAACCCTGTCGGGCAGCGCGATCAGCGACCTCTACGTGCGCATCGCCGAAGGCCGTATGCCGGTGGCCGAGCGCCGCGGCGATCTCGACACCGTCGACATCGGTCAGGCTTACATCGACCGCATCGCCGGCGACATCCAGATCGAGCGCCGCCTGCGTGTGGTGGTCGACGCCGGCAGCGGCGTGGCCGGCGACCTCGGCCCGCGCCTGCTCGAAGCGATCGGCGCCGACGTCGAGACGCTGTACTGCGACATCGACGGCAGCTTCCCGTTCCACCACCCGGACCCGAGCGACCCGCACAACCTCGAGGACCTCGTGCAGGCCGTGCAGCGCGCCGGCGCCGACCTCGGCCTCGCCTTCGACGGCGACGGCGACCGCCTCGGCGTGGTGACGAAGCACGGCGAGATGATCTACCCCGATCGCCTGCTGATGCTGTTCGCCGCCGACGTGCTCGAGCGCAATCCGGGTGCGGCGATCATCTACGACGTGAAGTGCTCCGGGCACCTGGCCGGCTTCGTGCTGCGCCACGGCGGCAGCCCGCTGATGTGGAAGACCGGCCACTCGCTGATCAAGGCGAAGATGAAGGAGACCGCCGCCGAGCTGGCCGGTGAGATGAGCGGCCACTTCTTCTTCAAGGAGCGCTGGTACGGCTTCGACGACGGCCTGTATGCCGCCGCCCGCCTGCTGGAGATCCTCGCCACCCGCGCCGAGGAGCCGGAAGAGGTGTTCGCCGAGCTGCCGAAGGCCGTCAGCACGCCCGAGCTCAAGATCGCGATGCAGGAAGGCGAGCCGCACGCCTTCATCGAGGCCTTCGTGGCCAGCGCGCGCTTCGAGGGCGCGCGGGTGTCGACGATCGATGGCGTCCGCGCCGACTGGCCGGACGGCTGGGGGCTGGTGCGCGCTTCGAACACCACGCCGATCCTGGTGCTGCGCTTCGAAGCCGACGACGAGGCCGCGCTCGATCGGGTCAAGGACGCGTTCCGCGAGCGCCTGCTCGCGCAGCGCGCCGATCTCGTGCTGCCGTTCTAGCGGCAGCGCGTCAGGCGTCGGGTGAGGCCAGTTCGCGTTCGCGCTGCTGGCGCTCGCGGAACAGCTCGACCAGCCGCTCCATCTCCTCGTTGAGCACCTGCTTCTCCGCCGCGCGTTCGATCCGTGCCTGCTCCTGGTTGGCCAACTCGCGGCGCAGCGCCACGATGGTCTCGAGCGTGTTGGCGGCGATGGGTCGGCCGGCAAGCTCGGCGTCGCCGGCGACGGCGAGCTGCTGGTGCAGGCTGCCGCGCTGCGACGCCAGCGCGGCCT